>NZ_JAUORW010000019.1:0-96280 GCF_030548245.1 Psychrosphaera sp. 1_MG-2023 | reverse complement strand
ATCTCCTGAGTTAAGGTCAGGTGATATTTTCAATGACTAAAAACCGTTCTGCTAGGTGAGGTTGGCCGGACGTTTACAAAGTTTTGGATAGGTGCACGTTTTAAATAAGTACACTTTAAAAATCAATTGCATAACAGATATTTAAGTGTGATTTTAAGTCAAATTTTTAAAGTGAGAATTTACTATTTATATTCCATTTCTGTAAGGTTTTATTAAACAGCATGAAATCATTTTAATAGTAACTCCATTACAACAGTACCTATATGCTGTGCCAAAAATGGTGGTACAGCATTCCCAACTTGGACATATTGTTGTGTTCTATTTCCTTCAAAGAAGTAGTTGTCTGGAAATGTCTGTAATCGGGCTGCTTCACGCACGGTTAAACTTCGACACTGCTTAGGATCATAATGTATAAAATAATGACCATCTTTTGATATGTGGCTAGTTACTGTCGTCGCGTATTTAGTGGCAGATTGAACACGAAATCTGTCAGCATGGGTGCCTGTTTTCCAGTTTTTATGCGCTGGAGCTAATGATGTAGGAAAATCTCGAGATTTTGGTGAAATACCATAGTTTAATTGAGCATATGCAGCACAAAATGCATAACGTAATAAGTCGGCTTCCATATGTCCACGGGTTTCATGGTTTAAAACACACCCTAAATTTTCATCTATTAACCAGTCTTTTAAAGGTTGTGGGATTTTAGTCTTTGTTATGTTGCTATGTTGAGTACTACTTCGTGTAAGGTTTTTAATTGGCTCTAAATCTAAGTTTTGACTGGTTAAATTTTCATTATCTTTGGAAAAGATTTTTGTAAGCTTTTTCGCATGTTTAGATATGGTTTCAGCCCAAGTTTTTTCATCATCTGTTTTTTTAGAAAAACCACTTCTTAACGGTGGTAAGTCACTAAGAATACTTTCAACATTTATAGTGCTTTGAGAAGGTTCAATTATTGAAGGTATAGCTTTAATATCTTGTCTTACACCAATTAAAATAACTCGGTGACGAGCTTGGGGGATACCATACTGTTCAGCCCGAATAAGAAAATCTGAAGAATCTTTATACTGTGGGTTATTAGGTTTTTCAGCATCCACTACAAGTGAATAGATCTTATAATTAGGCACGTTGTTAACTTTAGTTACACGACCTGGGTTCCTTAAATCCTTAAGAATTTGTGGAAACATTACTTTTCCGTTTAACTTTGCAGACAAAATTCCCCTAACATTCTCCATTACAAACACATCTGGTTGAGCAATAGACAAAACCTTTAAGTATTCCATGTACAAAAAATTTCTATGATCTTTTTCAGCTTTGTAGTCTTGGATGCCAGCATTTCGTGAGCGCCCAGCTAATGAATAAGCTTGGCAAGGAGGGCCACCAATAACAACTTTAGGGCCTTTATGATCTTTAACTAGCTGTTGAATGCGAGCATGAATTATTTCGTTATCGTCACCCAAAGCCATAGGTTTTTCTAAAGTTTCTTCTTTAGCCACTTTGGATTGTTCAGGATATTTATTAAATAGTTCATCACGAGTTAATTGCCCTCGTACGTATGAATAATAATCATTTCGTGCGATAGAATTTGTTTTTATTTTTCTAAAAAAGGAACGAGTTGTAAGCGTTTTATGAGCTGATGGTTCTTTTTCTACAGATACAGCAATTTTAAAAGGACAATTTCCTTCTTTATCGACAACAGACGATATTCCTTCCCCAAGCCCACCAGGACCTGCGAATAGATCGATTACTAGTATGTCATCAGCATTCATTTATTATCTTACTTACACTTAATTTGAAGAGACGCAATCATACCAGGCTAAGTGCTATGGGTAATAGTAATATATTTTGTATTTGCTTTGTGGTGTACATTTATTTAATGGATAGCTAAACCAAATCCCCCATTGCTGGCAATTGCTCAATCTCTTGCCGCAATTCCATAGCCGCTTCATTGATTATGCTTGTACATAAATCGATATGTTGAATTTCACTATTTGACAAACCTTGTTGCAGCGCTTGTTGTTTTGCACTTTCTAATCCGTTTATTACAGAGGTTATGGTTTGTCCCATTATTAATTGTAATCGTGGGCGTGAGATACCAAATTCATTGGCAAAATCAGCCAACATATATGCGGTAATCGGGTTATTGAAATTTCCGGCGCTGCCCATTTCATAACTGCCAATCGACATAGCGTAGTATTGGGAAATGCTGTTTGCTCGGCTAGGTGCATCCTCTACTTGCTGTTGTTGGATTTCTCTTATGATGGCTTCAACATTAACTAGGTCATAAAACGGTGTGAGCTCTAACCCTTTTTTACCAACAAAGAAGCTAATGTTTTTGCCATGGGCATCATAATTTCTCGCTAGAATATTAAACGTCATCCACCTTATGAGTTGGCTATGATAAGCCTCATTGTTGACTGTATTGAGAGCAAATAGTTTAGCGAAGCTGACGCCGTCTCTTATATAGATACCATCGCCTTCATCACCATGTTGTCGTTCATATTTGTATGATGGCGGTAAGTTAGTTGCTTGGCAGCCATCAATCATATGACGTCTTAGCACTTTACTTTTATCTGGTGTTAATCGTCTGTCAAAACGGTCAATTACATAGGCTCTCACGCCGCCATAACGTCTTAGTTCAACATAGGGAACAGACAAGCCAGCTTGTCCAGCTAGTAGCATAGTGAATAGTTCGTTCACTGCAATGAAAGGGGCTTTGCCAGTTTCAAACTTAACGATTTTATTTGAACATAAATCGCCCTCACCAAAACCTAACTTTCCATCAATTTCTAGTAAGGTGAGTTTGTCTTGTACACCCGCTACAGAAATTCGGGTTTTTCCATCCCAAAAGGTGATGGACTCGCCATGGCTTTTAAAGCGCGTTAATTTGTCATTTAATTCTTGTTCTGTGACTTCACGAAAAGAGCTGCCAATGGAATTTGAATCTGTATTGGACACTTCTGTTTTAAATGACAGTGCTCCGGATGTTTCTGCACCTATTGCTTTAATCAAACCAAAAGTGTTGTTTTTAGAAATGGTAGTGTTGCTGGTCA
Organism: Psychrosphaera sp. 1_MG-2023; assembly: GCF_030548245.1. NCBI lineage: Bacteria > Pseudomonadati > Pseudomonadota > Gammaproteobacteria > Alteromonadales > Pseudoalteromonadaceae > Psychrosphaera > Psychrosphaera sp. 1_MG-2023. Next base: position 93,230 of record NZ_JAUORW010000019.1, on the reverse strand, counting down.
GTTCTTTAAATCCCTGGCCTTCAGGTAATAAATTCTGCAAGAAATTACGCACGGCTTTATGCTCAAAGTCACCCGTTAATGGCAAGTGAGGTGAAATAGCAAAGCCGTCAGCTATCCATCTTGGTTCATACGTAAAGGCTATTTCAGTCTCCGAACCAACAGGGAGTGTAATGGTAGCCACTTTCTTCTGGCCGCCAATATATACATCTAATGTATTTATGTTCTGGTTGATTGAACTAATACCATTCGTCATCGCTGGTACCTTCAGTATGATTTTGGGTTAGGTTGTCAGAGATAATACTGAACGTTAAACCTAAGTATTCCATTACTTTAAGAATGTTGCTTAACTTAACATTGATATCGCCTTTTTCTATTTTCACCAACGTTGGTTTAGAAATAGCTAACGCCTCAGCAACATCAACCAATTTAAGTTTCATTGCTGTACGCTTGGCCGTAATAGCTTTTGCTAGTTGTTCAGGTGAAAAGTCACGGGTTAAGTCCGGCATCTCAGTACCCTTAACAACTCGACCTAATGTTTGTTTGGTTGATTTTTGATTCATATAAGTTAACTATAATTTACTTTTGTAGTTAACTTAGTCGCAGTGCAGTCAAAAGTCAATTTTAGTTAACTTTTGGGGCACACAACCATAGTCTTTAATTATAAGTAAAATATAATTAACTTATGGTAATTTTGGTAACCTTGTTTAATAGCATGACAGGTCTAAATTTTATATTTTAAGTGGTTTTTTATTTGCTGCTAGAAGTGTCAAGATCACCTAACGCTGCATAAATTGAATTGAGTAATTAGAAATGAAAATTGGTCGAAATGATCCTTGCCCATGTGGTAGTGGCAATAAATATAAACGTTGTTGTATGGCTAAAATTCAACAGCAACAGATTGAATTGCAGGAAGTAATTGAACAGGTAACTGCATTCAACCCAAATTTATCTCTAGATGAATTGAATGTGGTTGTTAATCATAAGATGGAGAAGATAAACCAGCGACCTAATGCTGAATTCTGCGGACTATCACCCATGCAAATGACGAATTGGTTATATGCGCCACTTTCGGAATTAGAAGGAATAACAATTAATACTCCTTCCTGCTCCTTATCAAACAGTCCGGTAATGTCTTATTTAACATTAATCATCGACCACGCTATGGCTAATGGCGGTAAAATTAAAACAACCAGTAAAGGCAACTTGCCGGCTAAGTTGGTGAAACAAGCCAGTGACTTATTACCTCAATTTGCAATAGCTCAATATGAAACGGTGCCTAGTATTAGCGAGTATTGTGGCAGTAATGAAGATAAATTTAACGCTTTGCACTATACCCGGATCTTAGCGGCATTAGCTGGGATTATTTATGCCAGAAGTGGTTACTTGCATGTTAAGAAAGACATGCAAAAGGTGTATCAAAAGCAAGGTATAGCTGGTTTATTTCGGCCAATGTTAGAAGCTGCGTTACGTAAATATAATTGGGGTTATTTCGACAGTTGGCAAGACGACGTTGATTTAAGAACGTTTTGGTTATTCATGCTGTGGCGACTAACAGTGCATTGCAGCATAGATAAATTAGTGGATGAAGTAAGCTGCGCGTTTCCAGCTCTGTTATCGCTTGTCCATGAAAGTGAATACCGAACTCGTGAACAACAGCTTGGTAACTTAATTGAATCGCGATTTATTGTCCGCTTTTTGCAATTCTGGGGATTTGTGATCATCAATCCAAAACGATATGACAATGGAAAAGCCATTTCCAGAAAAGTTGAACTTCAGTCTTTGTGCTCCCAAACGTTCACCTTTGATTTTAAATAACCAAATATTGGTATTTAGGTGTTAATTGACAAAATTTGGGTTTTTATTTTTAGTTTCTAGTTAATTCACTTTGATTTGGTTATTAGATCTTAATTACTAATTTATGGTGTTTTATGGATAAGGTAGAGCATACAAAAGTATTACTTGGGCAACTCATTAAACAAACCCGAGCAACGAGCATGGATCAACATGAATTAGCGCTTCGGACTGGTGCGAGTAAAAATACCATTAGCCGTTTAGAGCTGGGTAAAGGCGTAAATGTTGATACCTTGTTCTCGGTTTTAGAACACCTAGATTTACTAGATCCAATTTTAGACACCGTTGAACAGCGATATGAGTTAGTTAAAAACAATCCGCAACGCAGTACATCTAAAGTTGAAAAGGAACTGCCAAATGACTTCTGGTGCGTATGTGTTTATTGATGGACTAGAAGGTAAGCCTGTAATTTGTGCCATTGTCGAGCTAGACCCAGTCGCCAATGTAGGCAAGTTTCGTTACGGTAAATCTTATTTTCAGCGTGATGATGCCTTCCCACTGGAGTCTTTGCATTTACCCAGTGTATGGGCAATGCCGACGACCATTCTCGAGAAATCACGTATATCGCGAAAGCGTTCAAGTAATTCATCAAAATAGTCTGAACTCAGATCTTTATCGGGGTTTTTAAGGCGTTCGTCATCCATAGCGAACCCTTTAATTAAAAACTCTTTTAGTACTTGATTAGCCCACTGCCTAAACTGTGTACCTCGTGACGAACGAACTCTGTAACCATCAGAAAGTACCGCCTCTAAATTGTAATGATCTAACAGCCTTTTTACTTCCCTTGCGCCTTCTAGGGCAACTGTCCGGAATTTCCGGATAGTTGAAGTGGGGTCTAACTCACCTTCATCGTAAATATTATTGATATGTTCACTAATTGTTTTATTTGAACGCTCAAATAGATCTGCAATTTGTTTTTGCGTTAACCAAAGCGAGTCCTCTTGCATATGCTCTGTAAAAGCTTTGTAAATTAGTTTAGTTCTAACTTAGATACAGTTGCGGATTTGGTAGGGAGGTTAAGCTATTTCGCTAAATAAGAGACAAAGCAGTACGGTGATAGACGTAAGTCTACTGGTTACAATACAAATTAATCTGAACGCTAAAAACAAAAAAGCCCAGTATGACTGGGCTTTGGAGAAGGTGTTTGGACTCTATAGAATATTATTCAATATTCTGGATCTGCTCCCTCATCTGCTCTATAAGAACCTTTAACTCAACAGCGGCTTTAGTGATGTCGGCGTTGATTGATTTTGAGGCTAGGGTATTTGATTCGCGGTTGAACTCTTGCATCATAAAGTCCAGTCTGCGGCCACATGCACCGCCTTTTTACTATTTCCTACTCAATAAAAAAGCAGCCAGACCAACTAACCCCACAGCCACTAGCGTGCCAGTGCCAGTGCCGTCACTGTCTTTTTTTACAAAATAACGACTGTGTGTTTGTTTTAAATCGGCTAGGCTATTAGCTTCAAATACGACGACTTCCATCTCATGTTTATTAGCTGTAAGAAACTGTTGCTCTTTTAGTAAACAAGCATTTTGAGCATCAATATAGTTATTATATTCATCGCATTCTGTCGTTTTAGTGGTGCGATTATGTTCAATCAGATAATACATGGCGAATCGCTGCCTCTATTCGTTGTTGATATTGCTCAATAGAGTGATTGTGAGCTTCTGAATCAATGGTAACAAACGACTCTGAGAGTTGCTTTAGTTTATTCATTATTGTTTGCTCTTGCTCATTGCCGCCATATTTTAAGGTATTTTTTTCATCAGACATAGTTTCGACTAAGTTTGCCCAAATATCTTGAGCATAGGTTCGTAATTGAATCTCATAAAATTGTTTACCTAATTTAGCAATAATATGAATAGCCCGATAACCGTCATTGTCTCTTTCTTTACCTTCTACTTGCCAGTCTTGTTGTGTAAAAGCGGTAATCAGAAAATTGTTTAATTCACTGGCTTGTTTAGTGCCTGATTTTAATACTATGCGACATCCTGCGATATCTTGCATTTGAGGTAAACGTAGTTGGGGTAGCCTACACAGTTTATCAACAATTGATTGTTGTGTTTTGCGCTTACGTTTGGTTGCTGTCCAATCAGAAGTATTTTCGAGTACTTTTTGAATGATGGCATATGCTTTTTCATCAACCTCACTAAAAGTTTGACGAAATTTATCAAGTAACGCTAAGTCGTCATTAGTAATTGAACTGCCACGGAGCCTATCTCCTAATCTTGTTACTTGACTGTTACTCAGTGCCATTTGATTTACCTCAATTTTCTCTATTGCATTTTTTCGATATTCTTTTTCGCTTTACTATTAATTAGCACTAAAATAGTAACTGTAATGTTCGAATTAAAAAACTAATTAATTCAAGTAATATAAATGTTTAGCAGGATATTATTTACCAGAGATTACAAAAATATTATCTCAGTCTATACCTACGACTTAGGTTTGTAGACTACTATAAAAATACCTTATTAGACTATTAAGTTAAGCGATAAAAATGTCTCTGGTTTATGAGTTAGTAACCCAATTAATCACCAGTTTTATAAGGTATGATTTTAAGCTGGAAAGTATAGCTGTATATTCCAACTATTAGGGAAAACCTAATAGTTGGAATGTTGAAAATATTACTGAATAAGTCCTATTCAATATTCTGAATTTGCTCCCTCATTTGCTCAATAAGAACCTTTAACTCAACAGCGGCTTTAGTGATGTCGGCGTTGATTGATTTTGAGGCTAGGGTATTTGATTCGCGGTTGAACTCTTGCATCATAAAGTCGAGTCTGCGGCCACATGCACCGCCTTTTTTCATGATCTTTTGCGTTTCAGTTACGTGGCTTTCAAGGCGGTCGAGTTCTTCGGCGACGTCGGTTTTTTGTGCCATATAAATCAGTTCTTGTTCGAGGCGAGCGGCGTCGATTTCAACTTTTGCGTCTTCGAGTTTGGCAACTATGCGTTCTTTTTGCCACGCCATGATTTCAGGCATGTGTTGTTTTACGATAGCGACTTGTTCAACAATGATCTCAAGACGAGAGTCGATCATTTGTTTTAAGTTTGCGCCTTCACTGCCGCGGGCTTCTTTGAAGTCTTTAACAAGTTGGTCAAAGCCACCGATAACGTCTTTTTGCACTGAGTCCATGTCGGTTTCTTCAGCTTCCATAACGCCTGGCCATTTTAATATGTCCACTGGATTTAACTCGCCAGCACCAGCGGCTTTATTTACCCAGTTTGCACTGTCGATAAGTTGTTGCGCTAAGGTTTCGTTTAATGACAATTTAGCAACTGCCGAGGCATTAGCGGTGTATTTTAAAAATACTTCAACTTTGCCACGTTGTAACTGTTTGCGCAGACGTTCACGTATAATGGTTTCCATCGAACGGAATTGCTCTGGTAAGCGAATATACGTTTCGAGATAACGTTGATTTACCGAACGTATTTCCCAAACGGCGTTGCCCCAATCGCCTTTAACTTCGTTACGGGCATAAGCGGTCATACTTTGGATCACGGTCGTTCCTAACATTTTATTTTACAATTGCGTCTATTATAAACATCGGAGGAGTTAACACACGGAAAATTTGTTTTTTGGATCTAAAACTATACCTAGCGCTTCACTTTTAGTTTGTGGCAGTTTTAGGATTTAATACGCTAATTATTTGTTTTTTAGGTTTGAATCTAATCCTAATACTTTGATTGCAAATTTAATTTGGGTGGAGGTGACTGAGATAAAAATTAATTTGTGATTTTATAACGATGTACAATTTTTCGACTATAATTTTCGGCACGCGCAGGTGTTATCGAAACTTTATTTAAGTAATTACTTTAATTTGATGCTTTTTTATACATTAAGGCTCGCTAAAGGTTATAAAAACGTGTACAATGCGCGCCCTTTGATATATATCCCCATATCAGGCTAAGCTCGAATTGTGAACGTGTATAAGACGCGTGTGTAGGTAGAGTGATGACGGAATAGTGCGTGAAGTTGGGGTCGAAATGTGAGTAAACAATGACAGAAAATGTAACACCCCAACCAAATGCAGCCGTAGTTGCTGAAGCAACAGAATTAAAATTCGCTGATTTAGGTTTAAGCCCTGAAGTATTAGACGCCGTTCACAGTGTTGGTTATGAAACACCTTCACCAATTCAAGCAGAATGTATTCCTCATATCTTAAACGGCGATGACGTTTTAGGTATTGCGCAAACAGGTACTGGTAAAACAGCCGCGTTTGCATTACCAGCATTATGTAAATTAGATGCAAAAATTAATTCACCACAGGTTTTGGTATTAACACCAACGCGTGAATTAGCAATTCAAGTTGCTGAAGCATTTTCAACATACGCTGAAAAATTATCAGGTTTCCATGTATTACCTATTTATGGTGGTCAAGACTTCCGTACGCAATTACGTTCTTTAAAACGTGGTGTGCATGTAGTAGTTGGTACTCCTGGCCGTGTTATGGACCATATGCGTCGTGAAACATTAGACTTGTCTAACCTGAAAATGGTCATTTTGGACGAAGCTGATGAAATGTTGCGTATGGGTTTCATCGACGATGTTGAATGGATCATGGAGCATGTTCCTAAACAAGCACAAATTGCTTTGTTCTCAGCAACGATGCCAGCACAGATCTTAAAAGTAACTAAAAACTACTTAAAAAATCCTAAAGAAGTGCGCATTAAGCCTAAAACGGCGAGCCACTCAAACATTACGCAGCAATATTGGATTGTTAATAACAACCAAAAGCTTGACGTATTGACTCGTATTTTAGAATTGATCCAATTCGACGGTATGATCATCTTTGTTAAAACACGTATTAGCACCAGCGAACTTGCGGATAAATTGTCGGCAAGAGGTTATGCGGCAGCGGCACTTAATGGTGATATGAACCAGTCGCATCGTGAACAATGTATCGAATCTTTAAAATCAGGTCGCTTAGATATCATCATCGCAACAGACGTTGCTGCTCGTGGTATCGACGTTGAACGTGTTAGTCACGTTATTAACTACGATTTACCATATGATGTTGAGTCTTATGTTCACCGTGTTGGCCGCACGGGTCGTGCGGGACGTAAAGGTAATGCAATCTTGTTTGCAGCGCCACGTGAACGTCGTTTATTGAAAACGATTGAACGCGAAACCAAGCAAACGATTTTACCTTATGAAGCGCCTTCAAATGAAGAAGTGACCCAATTACGTGTTTCTTCGTTTAAAGAAAAGATCTCAGATGCATTGGGTTCTCAAGAATTAGAATTCTTCCAAAAATTAGCGATTGAGTATGCTGAAGAGCATCAAATGGATGTTGCTGAAGTTGCAGGTGCGTTAACGTACTTAGCGCAACAAGAAGCGCCTCTACAGGTTACTGGTAAAGGTATGCCTGGTCACAACAACGGCGATGATCGTGGTGACAGAGGTCCTCGTGACCGTAACGATCGTGGTCCTCGTGATCGCAATGACCGTGGTGACAGAGGCGGCCGTGATGGCGGACGTGGACGTGATCCAGGTATGAAGATGCAAGCTTACCGTATCGAAGTTGGTCGTGAGCATGGCGTATCACCAAAAGATATCGTTGGTGCAATTGCAAACGAAGCGAACATTAGCTCTCGTTTCATCGGCAACATCAAACTTGCTCCTAACTTTTCAATTGTTGAGTTACCAGCAGAAATGCCAGCTGACGTACAACAGAAGTTGAAGCAAACTAAGATCCGTAATCAAACGATTGACCTTAAAGTTGACCCTCGTGGTGGTGAAGGTGTTGGTCGTCGTGAAGGCGGTGGCGGTCGTGACGGCGGACGCGGTAGAGATGACCGTGGCGGACGTGGTCGTGGTCGTGACGGCGGACGCAGTGGCGGTGGTGAAGGCCATCGTGGACGTCGTTCAGAAAAATAATTTAACCATCTAGGTTAATCTAAGGGCAACGTATCGTTGCCCTTTTTTATATAAACAATTTACAAACGTAATTTAGGTATACACCTTTTGTTGGTATATTACGTTTTCAAGAAATTTAATAGGGTATTAACATGCGTCCAAGCGGCAGAACAACTTCTCAAATTCGACCAGTCACCATCACACGTAACTTTACAGCACACGCTGAAGGTTCAGTTTTAATTGAGATTGGCGATACAAAAGTATTATGTAATGCGACCGTTGAAGTGGGCGTACCGCGTTTTATGAAAGGTAAAGGTAAAGGTTGGGTAACGGCGGAATACGGTATGTTACCGCGTTCGACTCATACTCGTAACAACCGTGAAGCTGCGCGTGGCAAACAGTCTGGCCGTACAATGGAAATTCAACGTCTCATCGCTCGTTCACTTCGTGCCGCTGTCGATTTAACGGCGCTAGGCGAAAATACCATTACCGTTGATTGCGATGTTATCCAAGCTGATGGCGGAACACGTACTGCGTCAATTACAGGTGCTTGTGTGGCGTTAGTTGATGCAATTAACTATATGCGTAAAGAAAACATCATTAAAACGAATCCGCTTAAACACCTTATTGCGGCTATCTCAGTTGGTGTTTATAAAGGCACGCCAATTGCCGATTTAGAATACCTTGAAGATTCTGAGGCTGATACTGACATGAATGTGATAATGACCGAAGACGGTCGTTTAATCGAAGTACAAGGCACGGCAGAAGAAGAACCATTTACGTTTGACGAAATGCAAGAAATGTTAGCTTTAGCTAAAAATGCGATTGGCGAACTTATCGATGAACAGAAAAAAGCGATTGCTTAAGTAATACTAGGTGACCACATGAAAGATTATCAAATTGAATTTATTGAATTTGCACTAGAAAAACAAGTTTTAAAGTTTGGCGAATTCACCTTAAAATCTGGCCGTACGAGTCCGTATTTCTTTAATGCAGGTTTGTTTAATACCGGTCGTGATCTCGCGCGTTTAGGTCGTTTTTATGCAGCTGCATTGGTCGACTCTGGCATCAAGTTTGACGTATTGTTTGGCCCTGCTTATAAAGGCATTCCAATTGCGACTACAACGGCGGTTGCGTTGGCTGATCATCACGATATTGACACGCCATACTGCTTTAATCGTAAAGAGAAAAAGACCCACGGTGAAGGCGGAAGTTTAGTTGGATCTGAGCTTAAAGGTGACATCATGTTAGTGGATGATGTGATCACAGCGGGCACGGCGATTCGTGAATCGATGGAGATCATTCAGCAACATGGTGCTAATTTATCTGGGGTGTTAATTGCTTTAGATCGCCAGGAAAAAGGCAAAGGCGAATTGTCTGCGATTCAAGAAGTTGAACGCGATTTTGGTACAAAAGTCATATCAATCGTGACATTAGCAGACGTAATTACTTATTTGGCTAAGACGCCATCTTATGCTGACTATTTACCTTTAGTGGAAGCGTATCGTACAAACTACGGTATTTAAGACAAAGGTACTGTTGGGCAAAAGTCTTGTTTATCAGTCATTTTGCTAACAGGCGTATTCATATTAAAATCAAACGTTAATATAAATAGCAAAAACGAACGTTAATAAAAAAGCCATCGAATGCAAATTTGATGGCTTTTTTTATTTCGGTTGTATTTAGTCGAACTAACTAAAATAACTAATCTTCGATTTCAGGGATCGCTTTTCCCATCTCTATCAAAATATTGCGCACTTCTTCAGGTATTTGTTCAGGATTGTCTTTCGACAAATCACCGTCGGCCGGCAAAGGTTGGCCTGTAAACGCGTGTAGAAATGCTTCACATAACAATTCGCTATTAGTAGCGTGCCGCAAGTTATTCACTTGGCGTCGAGTTCGCTCGTCGGTTAATACTTTTAAAACGTTAAGCGGAATTGAGACGGTTATTTTTTTAACCTTTTCCGCTTTTTTTCCATGTTCTGCATAAGGATGAATGTATTCGCCATTCCACGTAGCCATAGTACACCTGCGATGTTCAGTAATTCTTTTTTAACATTTTTGCCACTTCGAACTCGTCTTTGGAAGTATTAGGACGTTATGGGCAAAATCGAAAGATATAAGTTAAAGACCCGGCAAATTGTATTGGATTAAATTAATTAGTCAAATTATCGATTTCTAAAAGTTTAGACGTCTAGACTGTTGACATAAAAATTAATCAGTTTATAGTCTAGTCATCTTGAATGGTTTAGCCATCTAAACGTATAAAAGTCTGGAATGAACATGAGTAACTTAGCAAATAAAGATTTCGCAGCAGCAACAATAGCCGTGCAAACCGGTTTAAACACAGATAAAAATCACCAATCAGTTGTTGCCCCAATTTATATGGCTAGTAACTACAAGTTTGAAGACTTAAACAATCGCCCGGCTTACGAATACAGCCGCAGTGGCAACCCTACCCGTGACTTGTTAGCAAATGCATTAACCGAACTTGAGTACGGTGTCGGGTCGGTGGTTACGTCATCTGGCATGGCGGCAATCAACTTAGTCTTAAATCTGTTGTCAAAAGATGATGTGATTGTTGCGCCACAGGATTGTTACGGCGGCACCTATCGTTTGTTCGACAGTTTTGCTCAGCGCGGTGTGTTCAAATTAGTCTGGCTTGACTATTATGCAGACGATATCGAACAACAAATTCAAAAAATTAAACCGAGTATTGTTTGGATTGAAACCCCAAGTAATCCGTTACTTCGTATTACTGACATTAAAAAATTATCAGCGACCGCTAAGTCGGTTGGCGCACGCACTGTTGTAGATAATACGTTTTTGTCGCCAATTGGTCAGACGCCGTTAAAACTTGGTGCCGACATTGTTGTGCATTCAAGCACAAAATATTTAAACGGTCATTCAGACGTTGTATCAGGCGCTGTAATTTGTGCGAGTGCTGACGATCATGAGCAATTAGCTTGGTGGGCAAATAATACAGGCGTTACCGGTTCTCCGTTCGACAGTTATTTAATATTGCGCGGGATCAGAACCTTGCCGTTAAGAATTAAGCAACACAGTAAAAATGCCCAGTCTATTGCTGAAGTGCTCGATGCGCACGAATTGGTAAAACACGTTAATTTCCCTGGATTACCTTCACATCCGGATCATGAACTAGCGAATCGTCAGCAAAATTACAATGCTGGAATGTTGAGTTTTGAATTAAACGGGGATATCAACACCGTTAATTCGTTTATCAAAAATTTGCAGCTCTTCACATTAGCGGAATCATTAGGTGGCACCGAGAGTTTGGTTTGTCATCCGTCAACAATGACACATGCGGCAATGGATGAAGAAGCCCAATTAACGGCTGGAATTACGACTCAACTTGTTCGTTTCTCGGTTGGGATAGAAGATAAAGCAGACTTGGTTGCTGACGTAATACAGGCTTTATCCGTTGCGAACATTGAAAAAAATACACCAAATGCGGCGGGACGTTCTGCTAAAGCTGGTTTAAAAAAAGTATTAGACGATGATTCGGTAGACTCAGCGGCTTGCCGACTCAGTCCTGCGCTCGCGGCATTGTGGTAGGGAGTAGATAATGTCAAATAACCTTACTGAAATTAATGTTGTTGTATTGGGGCGTGGTGTTGTTGGCTCGGTCTGGCTTGACGGTAGTGCTGAGCTTAGATCTCGTTTTAAAAATGTTGCTAACGTTAAAATTGTTGCTGTTGCTAATTCGACTCGCTATTTGTTAGATAAAAATGGTCTTGGTATTGAACAATTAAATCAATATGCTCAGTTATCTAAAGCTGCGGACTTACATCAGCTGATTGGTGCGTTGTCTGATTTAGAGTTACCAAACTTGGTTATTTTAGATCTCACAGCCAGCGATATTGTTGCAAATCGTTATTTAGAATTTGCTGAACGTAGCTGGAATGTTATTTCAGCTAACAAAATCCCTTTAACTAAATCAACAGAACGCCATAAATTGTTGATCAATACATTCAGAGCGAATGGGTGTTTTTGGGGTATTAATGCCACAGTAGGCGCGGCGTTACCTGTGCAGTCTAGCTTAAGTGACTTACTGCAAGCGGGTGATAAACTGCAGTCCATAACCGGTGTTTTTTCTGGTAGCTTGTCCTACTTATTAAGTTATTATGACGGTGAACAAAGTTTTACTGACTTAATCAAACAAGCAAAAGAAGTCGGTATGACCGAGCCTGACCCACGAGACGATTTATCTGGGACAGACGTTCAACGCAAATTATTAATTTTGGCGCGTATCGCAGGATATTCGTTAAACCTAGAAGACATTAGAGTATCGCCGTTATTACCCCAGTCTTTATTAGACGGTGACCTTAATGACTTTTGGAACAATGCTGAAGCGATTGACCAGTTTATGGCTGAGAAAAGCGCGGCAGCTAAAAAAGTCGGTCAGAAATTAGCTTATCAAGCAAAAGCCACTTTTAACGGCAATGTAGCCGAAGGCGAGGTGAGTTTAGTGTCGTTGCCACTTGATAATGCGCTTACCCAACTTACGCCAGCGGATAATGTTTTCACATTAACAACTGATTTTTACTTGAATAACCCGCTTGTTATTCGAGGCCCGGGCGCAGGTGCAATTGTCACCGCGACCGCTGTAAACATAGATTTGAATAAATATATCCTGCAGATTGCTGTCGCAGCATCTGGCACAGGAAATCCAAGAACAGAATTATATTAGGAGGCGTCATGGCTTTTCATCATGCGCAACAGCTAGAATCCATCAACAACAACTTGTTGGACATTAAAGGTAAGATCGACGTTTCATTTGAATTTTTCCCACCAAATTCAGCAGAAATGGAAACCACATTGTGGAATTCTATCGAGCGTTTAACTCCGCTTAATCCAAAGTTTGTATCAGTTACATACGGTGCAGGTTCAGGCACACGTGACCGTACTCACGATGTAATAAAACGCATTCAAAAAGAAACAAATCTTGCAACGGCTGCTCATTTAACGTGTATAGACGCAAATGAAGATGAGTTGAAAGCAATAGCTAAAGATTATTGGGATCACGGCGTTCGTCATATTGTGGCGTTACGTGGTGACTTGCCAGACAACTCTACTGTTCCGCATATGTACGCGACAGACTTAGTTAAGTTGTTGAAAAAAGAAAACGATTTTGAAATTTCAGTAGCCGCTTACCCAGAAGTGCATCCAGATGCACGCAATGCACAAGCAGATTTGATCAACTTAAAACGTAAAATAGACGCTGGGGCGACTCGAGCAATTACGCAATTTTTCTTTGACGTAGAAACCTATTTACGATTTAGGGACCGTTGCGTTGCCGCTGGAATCGAAGCTGAAATCGTACCGGGTATCTTGCCTGTAACTAACTTTAAAACGTTAAAGCGTTTTGCCGGATTAACTAACGTTAATGTACCTAATTGGTTACACAACTCCTTTGACGGTCTTGATAATGACCCAACAACTCGTAACCTAGTTGGCGCGTCAGTAGCTATGGATCAGGTAAAAGTATTATCTAAAGAAGGCGTAAAAGACTTCCATTTTTATACCTTGAACCGTAGTGAATTAACGTATGCCATTTGCCATTTGTTAGGTGTTCGCGCACAAGACAATCAAGGGTAAAATAAAAAGATGAATGCGTCTGATGCTGTTTAAGCCAGACGCAAATCCTTTCCGGCACGTCTGTACCAATCGCTATTCTCAATATATATGCTCATAATTTTAGAAAAAAAGTCATTCCAAAAACACAGAAAAACGTCATTCCAATTAAACAGAAAAAAACGTCATCCCAAAAGTGCCTAAGCGATATTAGGGATCTCCAACCAAATGCAGAGGAATTTCATAATTCGCCTTGCGGGCTGCGCTTTTCTTTGCCCTGCGGGCGGCTATTTCGACTGCGTCGACCTTACTTTTTTCAACAGCCAAAAAAGTAGGCAAAAAGGCCGCTTTCGACCAAATCCCTAATCCTTATTTAAGATTTATATTATCGTCGAAGACGGAATGTACGCACATCCCTATGCACATTCCTTGCAACGGCGTCCCTGCCGTTCACTTCGAGATATAAATCTCAACTAAGGGGGATTTAGACGAAGGAAAAAGTCGCCTGAACTTTATGTGCAATAAGGCGTTGTTTTAAACAAAAAACGTCATTCCCTAGCTTGTAAAATGAGTCGAGCCTAAGCGATATTAGGGATCTCCAACCAAGTGCAGAGGAAGTTCATAATTCGCCTTTCAATTGGCTCAAGATTTCAGAACAAAAAACGCCATTCCAAATACCCAGAAAACCGTCATCCTTTAGCTTGTAATATGAGTCGAGCCTAAGCGATATTAGGGATCTCCAACCAAGTGCAGAGGACGTTATAAAATCAGCGACACTGACCCCATTGGTCTTAGTGGGAGTTCATATTTAGTGATTAGTATTCGATTTGTTACATTTTTGTTTATGATTTATTAAGGTTTTGTTTCACATACTGAAGCGGTCACAGTAAAATTGCGCTGAATTTTTAATGATGAGCAATTTATGACAAACCGTGCAGTATTTCTAAAATGGACTTTGGCCTTTTCTATCTTCATCAGTGTGATCTTGTGTGTCATTTCACTTCGATTTTTTGAATTTATGCCAGAAATTTCCAGTGCCAAAGCAGCGCTTTTCATCTCAACGGGTCTGTTTAGTCATTATGTGCTTATTTGTTTGTTGGTATATTTGTCTCTTTGGCTTGTCAGTTTTCCACTCAAGTTTGTTCCCCACGGTTTCAAGGTGCTAAAAGTCATCACCTTAATATTGGCTGCGGCCGGCTGCTTTCTATTGGTCGCTGATACCTTTGTTTATACTCAATATCGCTTCCACATTTCTGGATTTGTGGTCGACATGCTGCTTCAAGGCGGAAGTGCGATAATCGATTTATCTTGGTTTACTTGGTTGATTACAGGTTTGGTTGGCGTCATTTGCCTAGTTGGTATTGTGGCGCTATCTCGCTGGGCAAATCTGGTATCGCAAAGTGGCCAGTGGTTACGAATAAAAAGGATTTATTTATCAGCGTTTTTTGTGAGCTTTTTTGTAAGTAACGGCATTCATTTATTTGCCGACGCAACGTATGACCAAAGCGTGACAGCGCTTGTTCGTCATATTCCAATGTTTTCGCCACTTACGGGTAAATCAACATTACTCAATTCTGGTTTAATAGACGCGGAGTCCATTCGTGCAGAGCGACAAAACCTGTCGATTAAAACCTCAAGTGAACTTAATTACCCAAAACAGCCAATTGTTACAACAGATAATGATGAATCGCTAAACGTTTTAATGATCATCGTCGACTCCCTGCGTTATGACATGTTAAACGATACAAACATGCCATCGGTTATGACATTAAATAATGGGCCAAATACGTTAGGCTTTGAACAACATATCAGTGGCGGCAACTCTACTCGCACTGGTATTTTTAACTTATTTTATGGCCTACCAGGTACGTATTGGAACGCATTTTCAAGTAACCAGGTTTCGCCGGTACTGATGGATACGTTTTTAGAACATAACTATCAACCTAAAATTTTTGCTGCGGCACCGCTAACAAAACCGGCTTTTGACCGCACAGTGTTTTCTAAGGTGACCGATTTAACGTTAAAAACCCCAGGAGACTCTCCTTGGCAACGGGACGAAAATATTACCGAATATTGGCTCGACTTTGTTGAGCAAAGAGCCGCAGATCCAAGTAATCAAACGCCATTTTTTGGCATGTTATTTTACGATGGTGTACATGGCTTTTCCGTACCAGAAAATGCGGAGTCTAGATTTGAACCAAGTTGGCAAAGGGTGGATCATCTATCGCTAAATGCCGATTTTGATCCAACGCCGTATTTTAATCTTTATCAAAACTCGGTTTATCAGGTGGATAAACAAATTAATCGAGTATTGACCCAGCTACGGGAAACAGGGTTGTTAGACAATACCATTGTCATTTTTACCAGTGATCACGGGCAGGAATTTAATGATAACAAGCAGAATTACTGGGGGCATGGCAGTAACTTTACTGACGTCCAAGTCAAAGTCCCATTTTTTGTGCACTGGCCCGGTAAAGCCAAAGCAAATTACACGCACCGTACGAGCCACAGTGATCTGAGTGTGACATTAATGGAAGATTTATTTAACGTCACCAACTCTCGGGCTGACTACAGTACCGGCGTTCATTTATTTGAAGAACAACGAGACTCGTGGACCATAATTGGAAGCTATGTTAATTACGCGATAAAAGAATCAGAACAGCAAACGGTTACTTATCCAAATGGCAGCTATGAAATTTTGGATAACCGAGGCAAGCCAAAAGAAAACGGTAAGCTAGCTACCGATATCGCGCTTAAGGCCATGAAGCAGATGTCTGACTTTTATCAGTAATGTGATTTAAAGACGGGTAAAGTCGGTCATCACTCAACTTGCTTGTTAGGTTATTTACGTTATTCTGTTTTTATTGCTCAGTCGCGGCTAGTCAAAAAAGAAGATAGCCGTTTCTTGTAATTAACCATTATTTACCCTTAGCTATTTATTCATAGGCGTCACAAATTAAGTATGAAGATGACAAACGAAGACAATCTTGTTGCTCACAAAAGTGAAGCGATGAGCGACCCAAAAAGTGACGTTTTAGGATCAAATCTAGAGCCGAAAAAAGATCTGGAAGAAGCCACTATTAAAGCCGAGTCTGAACAGCAAAATGTAGCGTCATCTGACGAAACATCTGAGCTTTCTATCTATGATGCCTTATTAAAACAGACTGAAAATATTCAGGCGGAACTCGAAAAACTTAACAATCATAAGTTAGTACATACTTACAACTCAATTCCTAGATTGATGTGGTTTAGTCTGCTAAAAGGCATTTCTTTGGGTTTAGGAAGTGTCTTAGGTGCGACGGTTGTTTTATCTACATTAGTGTATTTGCTATCGCAAATGGAGTTTATTCCTATCATAGGTGAATGGATTTCCGCGATTTTAGATGTAGTGAAGGAAAAACCAGACAATTAGTGTGCTTTTACAATTTAAATTTATCGTGAGATTTGGCATAATACGTCGCCTGTTTGCCACACATTGATGGCTCTTATTAAAAGGCTCAACATGTCTATCGAATCAACACTTCAACAACGCAGTAACAATACTTGTGAACTTTGCAGCTCAACTACTGACTTAACCGTTTATGCCGTTGCACCGAAAACCGGTGACCACTCGGATGATTGTGTTTTGACGTGTGGGACTTGTACCGAGCAACTTAATGGCGACGCTGACCTTAATATGACGCATTGGCGTTGTTTAAACGACAGCATGTGGAGCACAGTGCCAGCGGTTCAAGTATTGGCATTTCAACAGCTTACTATTTTGACTCAAGCTGGCGAAACCTGGGCTCAAGACTTGTTAGACATGATGTACCTAGAAGATGATGCAAAAGCATGGGGCGAGTCTGGAATTGCACACCGTACAGCCGGTGGTGATTCTGAAGCCATTGACTCAAATGGGACAAAGCTTGCTGCTGGTGACAACGTTTATTTAATTAAAGATTTGCAAGTTAAAGGGGCTGGCTTTACGGCCAAGCAAGGGACGACAGTTCGCGGCATTTCGCTAACCTCTAACCCTGATCATATCGAAGGTCGTGTTAACGGTCAGAAGATAGTGATCTTAACTAAATTTGTGAAAAAGGTTTAATTTATGGAGAGTGGCGAAGGTAATTCGAGAGCCGTAACATCGAATCAAACTGGTGTGCACGACGATTTAGTGTCCGTCGTAGATAAACATCTCAACACTCAGTTTAAAAAACCTTACGCCGCTTTTTCAATCGAGACGTTTGAACAAATTAGACGCACCGTCAATGCGTTTCTGCAAGACAATCCAGCGGGAACGATTATTCTCGACTCCTGTTGCGGTGTTGGCGAGAGTGCTTATCATCATGCTCGCAGCAACCCAGCTAGCTTAGTTATTGCTATTGATAAATCAGAGCATCGGATCGAAAAGCAAGAACATCATAGTCAGGCGTCAGTAACCAACTGTTTTTTCTTTCGCGGTGACTTAAACGACTTGTGGCGTTTGATTTCAGTTGAAGACTGGCCTATTTCTCATCACTATATCCTGTATCCAAATCCTTGGCCTAAAAGCAAACATTTAGGTCGTCGATGGCACGGTTCTCCTGTTTTCAAAAACTTACCGAAAATTGGCAAACGTTTGATTGTTAGAAGTAATTGGTCCATCTATATCGAAGAATTTGTAGCGGCGTTAAAGCAAACGGGTATCGTTGCCCAAATGCAAGAGTATAAAAGCGACACCGCCATAACGCCTTTTGAGCGAAAATATTGGGCCAGTGGTCAAAAAAGCTATCAACTCGACGTTCGGCTAGATGGTTATTTTGACTAACATTTAGTTAAAATATAGAAAAGTTAAAACTCCCTATCTGTTGTCACTTTGTATTTATCCTTTAATAACAATGGGTTAACTTTTGGCATTTATCCTGTATTAGCTATTGTACTTATAGATTACAGGAAGACACAAAATGACAACTCAGCACCCCAAACGATTTGTATTAACGACCGCATTTGCTTTAATTGCATTAGTCGAACTTTCATTTGTTTTGCTTGGTTCCATGATGTGATTTCCTACATGATATAAGTTTTTTCCCAAATAGCGCGGATATGAACAGATATCTAAGCTAACCAATATTTTGACCGCTTGTCTCACCATTCAAGCGGTTTTTTTTGTTGATTTCGGTATATTTGTCCCGCTAATTGCAGACATTACAGTTGAGTTACAGTAAAGTACTGGAAAATTTTTCGCTCAATTTTCTAAATGATGTCAGAGAAAAGATTCGCTGCGGCGACGGAACAAAACTTATTTCGTATTTTTACGATACCAGAAGAAGCAGACTCAACGTTGGCTCGGATAGAACAAGAGATCTCTAATAATTTAGATGGTTTTTTGCGAGATAATATTGTGGCTGTGGAAAAACCCTTGTCTGAAATAGAACAAGACTTTTTGGATTCTGTCATTCCTGAGCATCCTCAGTTTGTTTCAGATTTTGCTGACGACATACTTGCGAAGCTTATTGCTCAGTCGGTACATACTTCATCCCCTAGCTTTATAGGGCATATGACATCAGCCTTACCTTACTTTTTATTGCCATTGTCCAAACTTATGGTTGGGTTAAATCAAAATTTGGTAAAGATAGAAACATCTAAAGCGTTTACGCCGTTAGAGCGTCAAACCATAGGTATGTTGCATCGAATCGCCTACGGTGAACTGCAAGCGTCACCCCAGCAAGCGGACGATTATTACAACCGATACATGCACAGTGCAGAAACCTCACTTGGGGCGTTTTGTTCGGGCGGTACGGTTGCTAATATAAGTGCTCTTTGGGTTGCACGTAATGCCTTGTTACGTCCTGATGGAGCTTTCCGTGGTGTTGCCAAAGAAGGTTTGTTCCGGGCGATGACCCATTATGGTTACCAACGGTTGGTGATCTTAGTTTCAGAGCGTGGTCATTATTCCTTAGGTAAATCCGCCGATGTACTCGGTTTAGGTCGCGATGACATAGTGACTGTACCAACCGATGAAAATAATAAGATAAGAGTTGATGTCCTCGAAGACATTATTCTGCAGTTAAAAGCGGATAATGCCGGAATTCTTGCCATTGTTGGCGTCGCAGGGACAACCGAGACAGGCAATGTTGACCCATTAGATAAAATTGCCGATGTTGCAGACAAATACAAAATTCACTTCCATGTCGATGCGGCTTGGGGTGGAGCTACGTTAATGTCTGAGACCCAGCGTAAGATATTACGAGGCATCGAACGAGCTGATTCAATAACTATCGACGCCCACAAACAAATGTATGTGCCTATGGGCGCGGGTATGGTGTTGTTCAAAGATCCGCATTCAACCGACGTTATTGAACATCACGCCGAATATATTTTACGTAAAGGTTCAAAAGATTTGGGAACCCATACGTTAGAAGGTAGTCGACCTGGAACTTCGATGCTGGTGTATGCCTGCATGAAAGTGATGGGGCGTAAAGGTTACGAGATCTTAATTGATAGAAGTATCGACACTGCGCACTATTTCGCTAATTTGATCGCTAAAGATCCTGATTTTGAATTGGTTTCCAAACCTGAACTTTGTTTATTGACATACCGCTACGTGCCTAGTGCTGTGCAGGAGTATTTACGTCACTGTAGCGATGAAGATAAAAGGGTCATTAACGAGTTACTCAATGATCTAACAAAGTTCATTCAGAAGAAACAACGTGAGTCAGGAAAATCATTTGTGTCTCGTACGCGTTTAACTCCGCAAGCTCATAGCGGACAAACAATTACTGTATTTAGATGTGTGTTGGCGAACCCGCTAACCACTCGTGATATTTTGCATGAGATACTTGAAGAACAAAAAGAAATCGCTCGGGAAAGCTGGAGAAGTTTACCGGCTATTTTAGAAAAGCTACGCAGTTAAGCCATACAGCATAAAAAAAGCGCGAACAAAGTTTTTTGTTGGCGCTTATCATTCTTACCTCAAGTTTAGTCGATTTAGCCAAACTCCATTTACTTTAGAGTGTTAATCAACGATTCGCCATTTATAGGTACTCGCTAACAAACCTAACGGCTAAACGTGATGTTATCGATAAGTCGGGCTTTTCCTAAAAAGGCAGCACCGAGAACAACAAAGTCTTGGGTGTCTTGGGTTATAGGAGCCAAGGTATGGGCGTCTCGAGCGATAACATAATCAACTTTTAACCCTGCTTCATTTATTGCAGCAATCGCGGCAGCTTCAATCTGGGCGTTATCATCAATCACAGAACGGTTATTTGATAAATTATCAGTTGTGGTTGAAGATTGGTAATGTGCCAAAATGGCCGTTTTAACCTGCTGAATTGATTTATGCAGCACAG
This sequence comes from Psychrosphaera sp. 1_MG-2023, assembly GCF_030548245.1. Lineage (NCBI taxonomy): Bacteria > Pseudomonadati > Pseudomonadota > Gammaproteobacteria > Alteromonadales > Pseudoalteromonadaceae > Psychrosphaera > Psychrosphaera sp. 1_MG-2023. Next base: position 72,610 of record NZ_JAUORW010000019.1, on the reverse strand, counting down.
GAGCAATGGCTTTTTCTGCCGGAGTTAAATAGCCGTTTCGTGAGCTTTTGGCTAAACCACTTTCTTCTCTTACGGTCGGCACTCCAACAATCTTTATGGGCATGTTGAGGTCGGCGACCATAGTGCGGATAACACGCAATTGTTGATAATCTTTTTCACCAAAACAAGCCACGTCGGGCTGAACCATATTAAATAGCTTGGTTACAACGGTCGATACACCGCGGAAATGTCCCGGGCGCTGCGTTGACTCAGCACACAATGTATTGTCGTTATCTGGAACTTGAACAAATGTTTGTGCGCTTAAGCCATTCGGGTACATTTCACTCACACTAGGGAAGTAAACAGCATGGTTATCCGCGGCAGCAAGTTTTTCACAATCGGCATCAAATGTTCGTGGGTAGGCATCTAAGTCTTCGTTTTCACCAAACTGCATTGGATTGACAAAAATCGAGGTGATCACCACATCTGCATGTTGATGAGCTTGATGCACAAGCTGAATGTGACCTTCGTGTAAATTACCCATAGTTGGAACAAAAGCCAAGGTTTTGCCGTCCATACGCAATTGCTGACGCCATTGGCGAAGATCTTCAAGATGCTTAAATATTTGCATTGTTATTTACTTCAATTAGTTAAACGAACGGCTTTCGTCTGGGAAGTCGCCAGATTGCACTTCTTCAATATAAAGTGAAACGGCTTTGCGCATATCCCCGGTGAGCTCGATGTAATTTTTCGAAAATTTTGGAATGTAACCTGAGCTGATCCCAAACATATCGTGCATCACTAAAATTTGGCCGTCGGTTTGATTGCCAGCGCCTATACCAATTGTTGGAATAGCAATAGCATCAGTTATCGCTTTTGCCAGATCGGATGGTACGCATTCTAAAACCAACAAACTTGCGCCTGCAGCTTCTAATCCCTTAGCATGTTCAATCATCTCTAACGCTTTTTGATTGTCACGTCCTTGCACTTTAAAGCCACCAAATACATTCACCGACTGTGGTGTTAGACCTAAGTGACCACAAACTGGAATACCGTTTTTAGTTAACTGTTTTATTGTGCTGTATAACCAATCACCACCTTCCATTTTTACCATGTTAGCACCGGCAGCCATTAGCTCGTGGGCGTTTCTCATGGTTTCAGTCTCGTTGTAATACGTCATAAATGGCATATCAGCAATAACTAAGGCATTTGTCGCACCGGCTCGGACTGATTTGGTATGATAGGCAATTTGTTCGTTGGTGACAGATAATGTGCTGTCGCCCCCTTGTAGTACCATTCCTAGTGAATCGCCAATAAGTAAAACGTGGACACCAACTGAGTCGAATAAACTGGCGAAACTGGCATCATAAGCCGTTAAAGCAGCAATTTTTTCTTCAGATTGTTTCATTTTTAACAGGGTAGATGTGGTGATCTTAGCCATAGGAATTAACCTTTATCACGTTAAGTTAGTTAATTGGCGTCATGCCGTTTAGAGAAATGTGTTTTGTTAATTCAACAACTTCTGTGCCGCATGGTAATACGAGATTTGGTGATATGTCGAGCAGTGGGTAAATGACAAACTCTCGTTGCTTCAATCCATAATGAGGAATTGTTAAGACATCGTTACTAATAGTGTGATCACCAAACAGTAAGATATCTAAATCTAACGTTCTTGGACCCCAATGTTCACCGTCGCGTGTTCTTCCATGTTGCTGTTCAATTGTACAGGTGTGGTCGAACAATCTTGCTGCCGTAAGACTGGTTTCTAATGCAACAACACAGTTGATGTAATCGGGTTGGTCAGCCGGGCCCATTGGGGCACTGCGATATATTTTGGAGACAGCAAAAAACTGGCAATCTGGCAATTCCGACAACGCATCAATGGCTAAATGAATCGTTTTTTCCGGTTCATTTAAGTTAGCCCCAAGGCCAATATAGACAACTTCAGTCATGACTAGCTCGATTGAGTATCGGTATTTTTAGGCTTTGGACGTCTGCGGCGTTTTTTATACGGGCCTTTTTTATTTGGACCATCTGTTGCCGCAGGTGCATTTGTTTTTTCACCTGGCACAACAGGGCGGTGACGGGCTTTAGACGCTCTAATAGCGGCTTCTTTCGCTTCATCACTTTTTTGGAATTCGGTCCAAAATTCGGCAAGTTGAGTTAATTCTCCACCTTCTGCTTCAGCACGTAATATCAAGAAGTCGTAGGCAGCACGGAAACGTGGGTTTTCGGCCAGTTGCACTGGGCGACGGCCTTGAGTCTTAGTTAAACGATGCTGGAATTGCCATATTTCGCGCATAATGGCACTGAAACGTTTTGGAATGGCAACGGTTTTTATCATTTTTTGCAAAATATCATTTGATGCAATTTGGAAAGCATCATAGGGGTGTAATCCACCTTCGATGGCTAATTCGTTGGCGTGTGCTTCAAGTGGGTACCACATTAGCGCCGCTAAAATAAATGCTGGAGATACCGACTTGCCGCTATTAATGCGCTCATCAGTATTTTGGAACATTTGTCTTACTAATATTTCTTCTTTATCTTGGTCGTTACCTGTTAATACTTGATCAACGACCGGGAAGAAATAACGGAACAAGCCAAATTCACGCAACATTTGGAAGTTGTCTTCAGCTTTACCGGCTAAAAACAGCTTTAAACTTTCGTCAAACAAACGTGCTGGCGGTATATTGCGTAACAAGTGTGCCAATTCGTACATTGGTGTTTCTGTACGAGGGGCGATTGTCATACGTAATTTGGTCGCAAAACGGATAGCTCTGAGCATACGAACCGGATCTTCACGATAACGGGTCTCTGGATCACCAATTAAGTCGATGATACCTTTGTCGATATCTTTTAAACCGCCGGCAAAGTCGTGGATGCTAAAGTCATTGATGCTGTAGTACAGCGCATTGACCGTGAAGTCGCGACGTTCTGCGTCTTCTTCAATAGATCCGTAAACATTATCTCGTAATAATTGACCTTCACCCGATGCACGCGATGTTTTTTTCGCTAATTCTTTTGGTGTTTCTTCTTCTTTTGGATCGTCTTCTGGCGCATCGTGATGGCCCCTAAACGTAGCGACCTCAATGATTTCACGACCAAACATAACGTGAGCAAGTCTAAAACGACGACCGATTAAGCGACAGTTATTAAAACAACGTTTTACTTGTTCTGGTGTCGCATTAGTAACAACATCAAAATCTTTAGGTTCGAGGCCGAGTAATAAGTCGCGAATACAGCCACCGACTAAATACGCCTCAAAGCCGTTGTCTTTTAGTCGATACAATACTTTTAAAGCACTTGGACTAAGTTGCTTACGCGATATCGCATGTTCACTGCGAGGCACAGTTGTAGCGCCCGCAAAAGATTGAGTCGACACTGGGGGTGCCGCTTGTTCTGGTTGCTTAACTGATTTTTTTGCTTGAGAATCTTTGCCCAACCAAGAAATAACCTTTCTAAATACCACGAATTAAATACCCAATCTTAAGTTATGAAGGTCAACCTTAACAGGTTGAAGTGGCGCGCATTTTACAGCAATCTGACGCAAATTAAAAATAGTTCGCGCATTGTCATAATATTTAAAATTTAATTTGAACTAAGCCTATGATTTCTGGTCTTATAGCTAATAGTTTTTACGCCATACTGAATTAAGCCTAAATTGGAGAACAAATACAATGGAAACAAGTGGAACTGAGAAAAAACCTTTACCGATTGCCGTATATGCAGGTGCCGTTGCCATTATTCTTGCCGGAGTTGTCTGGGTAGCGATGTCGCCAAGTGATAATGAGCCTGAAAAACCAACGCCAATTGTAAAAATGCCAGAGCCAGTGATATTGCCTGAAATTGAAAAAGAAGCCCCGGAAATGGTTGAGCCAGAACCTGAGCTTGCTGAAATTACGATTGAACCTGAGCCAGAGGTCGAGCCTGAGCCACCAAAACCAGCGCATCCGCCATTGATGGAAAGCGATAATTGGTTTCGCGCGGAGCTGACTGACTTAGTAATGGGCACGCCTGCAATCAAAAAGGTGGTTCAAGAAAATATCATCAGTAATTTTGTTGTATTTATTGATAACGCCGCTAAAGGTGAGATTGTTCGTAAATTTAGCCCAGTTGTTGAGCCTGAAGGAAAATTTAAGGCGACTTTGTTGGAAGGCCCGGAACTTAAATATGTTCTAAACGAACAGAGTTACAAGCGTTATGACATGTATGCCGATCTAATTACTGCGCTGCCAATTGATGCGAGTGATAATTTATATGACACTTTGTCTCCTTTGGTAGAGGAAGCATATTTTGAGCTTGGTTACAGTGAGAATGACTTTAATGATAAAGTTCTTGAAACCATCGATATTTTGATGGAAACACCAATTGTTGATGGCGATATTAATTTAGTAACACCGTCGGCTATGTTTGAGTTTGCAGACAAGAAGCTTGAGGCGTTATTGCCAATTCAAAAACTATTTTTACGAATGGGGCCAAATAACCAACGTAAAATATTACCGGTTTTAGAAGAAATCAAAGCGAAACTAGAAGCGAAAGACTAATCTAAAAATAACAGGGTATTGCCTGTTTTTAATTAACAGTTATTAACGAGAGTTAATTGCAAAGCGACGTTTGAGTAATCAATCGTCGCTTTTTTCGTGACGATCCTAGACCTGTGGGGTCAGAGTCGCTGATTTTATTACTTCCTCTGCACTTGGTTGGAGATCCCTAATATCGCCGTGGCTCTTTTGGGATGACGTTTTTTCTGTTGATTTTGAATGACGGTATTTCTAAAAAAGCACGTTTTCACACCTAAAGTTCAGGCGACTTTTCCCTTCGTCTAAAACCCCCTTAGTTGAGATTTATATCTCGAAGTGAACGGCAGGGACGCCGTTGCAAGGAATGTTTTCATGGACGAAATTACATTCCGTCTTCGACGATAATATAAATCTTAAATAAGGATTAGGGATTTGGCCGAAAGCGGCCTTTTTGCCTACTTTTTTGGCTGTTGAAAAAAGTAAGGTCGACGCAGTCGAAATAGCCGCCTACAAGGCAAAGAAAGGCGTAGCCTGTAAAGCGAATTATGAACTTCCTCTGCACTCGGTTGGAGATCCCTAATATCGCCGTGGCTCTTTTGGGATGACGTTTTTTGTTCTGGTTATTATGAGCTAATTGTAAAGCGAATTATGACATTCCTCTGCACTTGGTTGGAGGTTCCAAATATCGCTCCGCTCTTTTGGAATGACGTTTTTTGTTCTGGAATTATGAGCTAATTTAGGGCGAATTATGTGATTCCTCTGCACTTGGTTGGAGGTTCCAAATATCGCTGTGGCTCGACTCATATTACAAGCTAAGGAATGACGTTTTTTGTTCTGAAATTATGAGCCAATTGAAAGGTGAATTATGAAATTCCTCTGCACTTGGTTGGATATTCTGAATATCGCTTAGGCTAGACTAGTTTTACAAGCTTGAGAATGACGTTTTTTGTTCTGAAATTATTATCTCAGTCGTATCAGGCAAGTTGGCGATATCCCAATGTGCCACTGCCCATGTAATGATATCTGCTACCGATTTTAACATTAAATCTTGCTGAACAGGTAAGCCGAGTAAGGTTAACGCTTGTATTAGCTCAGGTTTTGGATTGTTGATATCAATGGCACGAGCATGATTTTGTTTACTGAGTTTAAACCCTGGTTTAGTTGATACTAATGGCAGGTGCATATAATTAGGTGGGGTGATGCCAAACAACTTGTACAACGACGTTTGTCGAGTTGTGAGGGGTAAAATGTCTGCGCCTCTTACTACTTCCGTTATGCCCTGATCTATGTCATCTATAACAACAACGAGTTGATAAGCAAATAATCCGTCGCGACGTTTGATAATGTAGTCTTCGTGATCAAAATCAGAGTTAGTCTTTGTGGCGTTAACATGATCATTGCAAATTCGTATGGCCGCATCGGTGAGAGGTAAATTTTTGTTTCTACAATAACCCGTATAATTGGCCCCCATTTGCCTAATTTTCTTGCGGCTACAATGACAGGCATAGGTAAGGTTATGTGCGTGTAAGGTGTCTAAGATCTCTTGATAGCGACGTAAACGCCTAGTTTGAACTAAACATCCCCGGTCTGCAGGTGCGAGGTCTTCGCTCGTATTTGGATCAATGTCCCAAGACATACCAAACGCGCTTAGAGCATCTAAAATTTGGTCAACGGCGCCAAACTGTTCTCTGGGTTTATCAATATCTTCGATGCGTACAAACCACAAACCATGGTTGGCTTTTGCTTGTAGATAACTGCCAAGTGCAGTTAATAGAGAACCAAAATGTAGGGGACCACTGGGGGAGGGAGCGAAGCGGCCACGATATTGTGCCTGTTTAAGCAACGTAGATTGATTGCTAAACAAGTTCGTAAATGTGTGGCTCACGCAACGCTAACTTAACAAGGTGTTAAGGCTTTAGCCTTAACCGCCAAGTTGTTTTTCTTTAATTTCAGATAACGTTTTGCAATCGATACATTGGTCTGCAGTAGGACGTGCTTCTAATCGACGGATACCGATTTCGATGCCACATGTTTTACAAAAACCAAAATCATCGCTTTCGATTAAACCAAGTGTTTTTTCAATTTTTTTGATCAACTTGCGTTCACGGTCACGCGTACGTAATTCAAGTGCAAATTCTTCTTCTTGTGACGCGCGGTCAACTGGATCTGGGAAGTTTGCAGCTTCGTCTTGCATATGACTTTTAGTTCTGTCTACTTCTTCACGAAGTTGGTTGCGCCACGCTTCTAAGATTTTTCTAAAATGCGTAAGCTGCTCATCGCTCATGTACTCTTCATTTGGGCTTTCTTGATAAGCCTCAACGCCTGCTTGGGCTAATAGTCCCAATGATTTTTTATCTGCCATGCGTTGTTTATCTCCTAAAGTTCTAAAACCAATTCGCGCAGTTATATTTTGTGTACTTTAGCATCTTGTGCGTAGTGCTAAAAAAAACGGCGCTATCTATAGCAAAATTGGACACAATACGCAATCAATTCATGTTACATATGGTAATTGGGCCGTAATTTACTGCGAAAATGAGTAATTCTGAGTTAAATTTACTTATTTATAAATTTGCCTCTTTCACTCACTCTAATTTGTTGCGGGTCTATATGGGTACAAATTACTACAATTTCTACCCCTTGAGCGATAGCTTTTTGCAATTCTTTGGCATATATAGGGTCGATATGGTCAGCGACCTGAATATTTTTGATCCCAGTATGCTGTACTAAAAAGAGTAAAACAGCTCTAGAGCCCTCTTCAACTATGCGTGTTAGTTCTCGTAAATGTTTTTGACCACGAGTTGTCACCGCATCGGGGAACGCTCCTAAATGGGTTTCAGCGTTTAGCAATAAAGTTGCAGATTTAACTTCAATAAAACAATCTGGCAGCTCAGGCGACGAAAGTTTAATATCGATTCGACTGTTTTCCTCACCATATTTCACCTCACGTTGAACGGTATTGTAGCCATTAAGTTCTGGGATTAACCCCGCCTCAAAAGCATTTACGGCGAGTTCATTTGCTTTAACAGTATTGATACCAATATAGTGGCCATACTGATTTTGAGCCAATTCAAAGGTATTTGGGTATTTACGCTTTTTGTTGTCACTCGTGCTGTAATAAACGGTAAAGCCCGGTTCGGCACATCCTGTCATTGCACCCGTGTTAGGGCAATGAATCGTAATTTCATCCCCCGACTCAGTGGTCACATCGGCTAAAAATCGCTTATACCGTTTTATTAAAGTACCTTTTTGTAATTTCAAACTGTCTCCGTTGGTGACTTTTTAGGAATAAAATGAACTACGCCAGCAACAAATAAACCGGCTAAAATTCCGTAAATAGCGTCGAGTAATATACCTGTTGTGCCTTTTAGCAGGTACATGTCGGGAACGATATTGACGACTGATTCAGAGAAGTGATGCAAAAATGGAATGTTATGTGTGAGCATACCGCCGCCAACTAAAAACATAGCAACAAGGCCGATGACCCCCAAACTTTGCATTAGGCGCGGAGCAAAAATTAAAAGTCCACCACCTAATGAGTACAAAACTTTGTTGACCCAGGTTTTATTGCCTAGTGATTGCCAATATAAACCTAAGTCGTCGAGCTTAACAATAACCGCGACCAGGCCATAAACACCGATAGTCATTGCAATAGCAATGATGCTCAAAACCGTAATTTTGTCACTTAGTGATGCTGTAACTAATGTGCCTAGTGAGATGATGACAATTTCAGCGGACAATACAAAGTCAGTTCGGATAGCACTTTTGATTTTATTTTTCTCGAATTCAACAAGGTCGACAGTTTCGTCTTTTACCGCTTCGACAAGTTCTTTATGTGCGGCTTTTTTTTCGTTGGTCTTATTATCGCTTTGGTGGAATGACTCTAGGATCTTTTCTGCGCCTTCAAAACACAAAAATAAACCACCTAAAATCAACAAGGGGACAATTAACCACGGCAAATAAACACTGATTGCCAGTGCGGCTGGGACGAGGAAAAGTTTGTTGATAAACGAGCCTTTTGCAACCGCCCACACAACAGGAAGTTCACGATTGGCTTTGACACCAGATACTTGTTCGGCATTGACCGCTAAATCGTCGCCTAAAACACCGGCCGTTTTTTTTGCAGCAACTTTTGTCATTGCAGCAACATCGTCTAATATAAGCGCGATATCGTCAAATAGCGCGAAAAAACTTGCTCCAGCCATGTAGCCTCTCCATGTGTAGTGTTTAAAATTGAATACGTAGAATAGATAATTAGCCAATATTAAAGATTATTTTTTACATTACCATAGAGAACGACTGACTAAGGTGTGATAATTTTCTATTATCTATAATGAAACAAAGACATCGTGCACAAAACGAGTTTTTGATAATAATAAAATCCCTACAAAATTGAGAATAATGATATGACTAATACGATCGAAGTGACGTTGAGCGGACAACCTGCCGCTAAAAAATGGGGTGATTCAAACCCAATTAGTACGACAGTAGAAGGTTATCAAATACATATTCAGCAATTGGACGAACGCGCAAGTTTGCCGCTTGTGCAAACGTCATCACGTAAAATTCAAGGTTTAGGTATCGACGCAGTGACGCTTACTGGTGAGTGGACAGTTGAACAACAATGGGCTTTTTATCTCGGGTTTGTCACTGCTAAAGGCGGCCAAACGGTTGTCTGGGCGAGTGATGATAGCGAATTAGAACACCGCAAACTGGCCTATGATTGGACTCGAAATATTATCAATTTGCCGCCACAGGATATGTATCCATTAGCGCTGGCTAATCACGCTATAGACTTTATTAAGTCGGTAGCAACGGGCAAAGTAGAAGCAAATGTTATTATTGGCGACGATTTATTAGAAGCTGGCTGGGTAGGTATTCATGCCGTTGGCCGAGCGAGTGTGCATCCTCCAGTGTTATTAAGCTTAGATTACAATCCTACAGGCGATGAGAACGCGCCAATAGAAACGGCACTAATTGGTAAAGGGATCACGTTTGATAGTGGCGGATATTCAATAAAATCGTCTGAAGGCATGTTAACGATGAAATGCGATATGGGCGGTGCAGCAACCGTTACAGGCGCGTTGGCATTGGCGATCCTTCGTGGTTTGAACAAACGTGTCAGACTGATCTTATGTTGTGCTGAGAATATGATTGGTGGCAATGCATTTAAACTTGGCGACATTTTAACGTATAAAAATGGTACGACAGTCGAAATCGTGAATACCGACGCCGAAGGTCGTTTGGTGTTGGCGGATGGATTATTCCATGCAACAGAATTGGGTGCTAAAAAAGTTATCGACGCGGCGACATTAACTGGTGCAGCAATGATGGCCGTAGGTTCCGATTACAACGCGGTATTTGGTTTAGATAAGGAATATGTTTCTAAAGGTTTAGCGGCTGCAGAAGTTGAGTTTGAAGGTGCGTGGCCTTTGCCATTAGACAAATTCCATCGTAATACTTGTCCGTCTCCATATGCTGATACGGCAAATAGTCGTCCGCAAAAAGGTGGCGGTATGGGTGGCGCATCAAATGCAGCTGGCTTCTTATCTCGATTTGTTACAGAAGACGGCACAGGTTGGTTACATTTTGACCTCGCTGGCGCATTTAACGGTTCGAGTAACGCTAAGTATTCTGCTGGTGCAACGGCGATGGGTGTAAGAACAATTGCTCGATTGCTAACTGAAGATTAAGAAAACGAAATTTATTTTTCTTAACCCAAATGAAAGTACAAAAAAGGCCTGATTAAATCAGGCCTTTTGTCATTTTTGGGGTTCGCTAACAATTAAAGTATGTATTTACTTAAGTCTTCGTCAGCCACTAATTCATCTAAATTATCTTTAACAAATTGCTCTGTAATCTCAAACGTTTCGCCCGATTTTTCAGAGGCGTTATAGGAGATTTCTTCCATCAAACGTTCCAAAACGGTATGCAAACGTCGAGCACCGATGTTTTCATTGGTCTCATTGACTCTGAATGCCGCTTGAGCGATTTGTTTGATACCATCCGTAGTGAAGTTGACAGTCACCCCTTCAGTCGCTAACAACGCTTTGTATTGCTCGGTTAAAGAAGCATGGGGTTCCGTTAAAATCCGTTCAAAGTCTTCAGCAGTTAAGGCATCTAATTCAACACGAATTGGTAAACGACCTTGTAACTCTGGAATAAGATCCGACGGTTTGCTCATTTGGAACGCCCCAGAGGCGACAAATAACATATGATCGGTTTTCACCATGCCGTATTTTGTTGATACTGTGCTGCCTTCTACCAGAGGCAGTAAGTCACGTTGCACACCTTCGCGTGAAACATCGGCGCTATTTGCCCCTTCACGTTTACAAATTTTGTCTATCTCATCGATAAATACGATGCCGTTTTGTTCAACCGATTCAATAGCTTGTTCTTTTAAGTCATCATTGTTGATCAATTTAGCGGCTTCTTCGTCAATCATTAACTTAAGTGCAACAGAGACTTTTAGTTTTCGCTTATTGGTCTTTTCACCCGATAAGTTCTGGAACATGCCCTGTAATTGAGAAGTCATTTCTTCCATGCCCGGAGGCGCCATTATCTCAACACCAATTTCTTTTTGAGCAACGTCAATTTCGATTTCTTTGTCGTCAAGCTCACCTTGTCTCAAGCGCTTACGCAAAACCTGACGAGTTGAACTTTCTGGCGCATCACTATCAACCGTTTGTCCAAACGAATCTCTAGCCGGTGGCAAAAGGGCGTCTAAGACACGTTCTTCTGCCGCTTCTTCTGCTTTATGTTTGTTTTTTTGAATTGCCGTTTCACGGGTTAACTTAACCGCTATTTCGGTGAGGTCACGAATAATGCTTTCGACTTCTTTCCCGACATAACCGACTTCAGTGAATTTAGTTGCTTCAACTTTAATGAACGGCGCGTGGGCTAGTTTTGCCAATCGACGTGCGATTTCTGTTTTACCGACACCGGTTGGTCCAATCATTAATATATTTTTCGGGGTGACTTCAGCACGAAAGTCAGCGTCGAGTTGCATACGGCGCCAGCGGTTGCGGAGCGCAATTGATACGGCACGTTTTGCTTTGTCTTGACCAACGATGTGTTGGTCTAACTCATGTACTATTTCTCTAGGGGTCATTGCTGACATAATAAAATCCTGCTTATAGCTCTTCAATCGTAAGATTGTTATTGGTGTAAACACAGATGCTGCCGGCAATATTTAGGCTTTTTTCCACGATTTCTTTGGCAGAAAGTTCTGTGTTTTCTAATAAAGCAGTTGCTGCTGCTTGGGCAAATGGTCCGCCAGAACCAATTGCAATTAGGTCATGTTCTGGTTGGATGACATCGCCATTACCTGTAATTATTAGTGAGGCGGTTTCATCTGCAACGGCCAAAAGGGCTTCGAGTTTGCGCAACATTTTGTCGGTGCGCCAGTCTTTTGCCAATTCAACAGCTGCCTTAGTTAAATGGCCCTGATGCATTTCAAGTTTGGCCTCAAACTTTTCAAATAGGGTAAATGCGTCGGCTGTACCACCGGCGAATCCGGCAATAACTTTGTTGCGATATAAGCGTCTAACTTTTACGGCATTACCTTTCATTACGGTGTTGCCTAACGAAACTTGGCCGTCACCGCCTAAACATACTTTGTCGCCGCGACGAACTGAAACTATTGTGGTCATTTTCCACTCCTGTTTGGATCAATGAACAATATGTAATGGTGTTTTTTCCAATTTCAATGTTAACTTATGAATTATCCCGCCGTTACCCTTATTATCTAGTATTAAACTAGAATGAAATATAGTCGTGATATATTCGGTCTTAATTACTTGGGCCTATGTTGTCTGTTGTCAATTCGAGGAATAAATATGTTGTTGAATTCTATTAGCCGAAAAGTCTTAGTCGGTTACGCAGCCATCATTGTCATTGTTGCTATTGTAACGAGTGTGCTGTTTACCGGTCTATCAGACATTAATAGAGTCACGGATGAGTTTGTCGATAAAAGTTTACCCGCCTTGCAAAATGTCACAAAAGTGAACCAAGGGGTCAATCGAATTTTAGTTGCCGCTTACAGTTTGTACGGTTACACCATTGAAAAAGATGCATTTGAAACTTCAGTAAACAGCGAATTTAAGTCCGTTGTTAGTGCGATGAAAAGTTTAAATATTTTAGTACCGACCGGAAAAAAGGTTAATTTTGAACTGCTAAAAAGTGAACTTGAGCGATTTCAAAGCATAATGACCAGTGACGAAGTAGATTGGGACGGTGCGCGGGGGTCGCTAACAAAAATTCAAGAAGAAGCCACGCGGATTGAGTCTATCGTCTCTATGTCAGCAACCGTATTATCAAAAGAAGCCAATCAAAAAACGTCTGTCATCAGCAACGATGTAAGTAGCATGAGACTTTGGTTGTTTTTAAGTACTTTAAGCATTGTTGTTATAACGGCAATCGCTTACGGATTTGCCAAGAAAAATATTGCGTCGCCAATTAAATCACTGTCTAATCAGCTAGATAATGTGGTTGCACATAATGATTTGAGTCAATCAGTCGATGTTCGATCAAACGACGAAGTTGCATTAACCGCGGCAAGTATTAACAAGTTGCTATCGGTATTTAGAAAAGTTAATTCAGATATTAGTAACTCTGCCGCCATCGTTAAAGATTCAATTTCAGTGCTGAATCAAAGTGCGAGCTTATCAGGTAATGAAGTGGCGAAACTATCTGATGTTGTGGATAAAATATTCTATAGTTCAGAACAGTTAGCGGCAAGCATTGCAGATGCAGCTAATCGGTCGGAAACCGCGTCTGACATTGCTCATACCGGGGCGACACAGGTTGAAGATGGCACCGCTAATATTAGTCAAACGGCAAATATTATCTCTGAACTCTCAAGTGATATCGATGCGTCGGCAGAAATGTTACTCAGTTTGAAGCAGGCTGGGGATAAAGTTAGCGACGTTGTTAAAACCATAGCGGACATTGCAGACCAAACGAATTTATTAGCGCTTAACGCCGCGATTGAGGCTGCTAGGGCAGGCGAAACCGGTAGAGGTTTTGCGGTTGTTGCCGGTGAAGTGAGAACTTTGGCCTCTCGAACTCACGAATCAACCTATGAAATAAACTCGATATTGGAAGAGATCGTTAACTCTATATCTAGTGCCGTTGAAGCAATGGATGTTAATAAAGAGAAAGCCAACGAAGCGGTATCGGCTGCTGAAATCACCGTTGATTCTTTAAAAGTCATTCAAGCAACTGTGCGTTCGTTAAGTGATGAAAACCGAGTGTTAGCAACCGCGGCGCAGGGCAGTCAAGATGACATTGGTAGGATGAAGTTGGATCTCGATGACATCAAAAAAGGCATGACAATTGTTTCGGACTCGTCGAGTGATACTAAGCAAACTGCAGCGACACTGGCAAAACTCTCACTGGACTTAGAACAAGTTGCAGGTCAATTTAAAGTCTAGATTAGCGACTTTATGTTTTGTCTCTATTTAAATGTAAAGGCGATTGATAAAGAGGTTTATCAATCGCCTTTTGCTATTTTACAATTAGCTATAGGGATTTACTGCAACTGATTATCAGTCAATTCTCTTGGCGGGATGATTGCCATTTTGATGCAGCACTAGGGAGTCTACTTTCCCTTCTTTATTTTTATTAAAGGTAAAAGACGCTTTAACAGCTTTATAAAAAAACTCATTTTTAGATTTCGCAAATATTGGTAATTTTTGTTGTCCGGTAGCCTGGGCAAACAAACGCCCGCCCGCTTCGCTTATGGTAATGATGAAGTTGGGCGCCAATTGATAATCACCAGTAAGGGCTGTTAGTTCTTGTTTACTTAACGTCACTTCCTCAGTCACAACCATTTTTATTGAGTCAATTTTTCCGGTCAACACCGCTTGTCCTATCGCGTCGGGAGCGTCCTGTGAGTTGGCTAAAACAACAACCCCAAGATTGGATGTTTTATTAAATCCAATAAACGAACGATACCCACCAGTGCCGCCGTCATGCACAATGACATCTCCGGCTGGCGTGTTAGCGATTATCCAGTTTAGTCCTATGGATAATGTGTCATTACCAAAGGAATGTTGAAACTTATGAGTTAAATCGATGGCTGCCGCTAATGGGCTGTCTAGTAGGCCCATATTGGCCTTCAAAAAGATCAACATATCTGCGCCAGAAGAACGTAAAGCGCCTGCTCCAGGAAGTGTCGGGAAATCCCAATGAGGGGTTGGATTACCAGATACATCGTGGCCAGTTGTCAGTTGTTTTTGTTGTGCGGCAGAAATAGTTATGGTCGTATTGTCCATGCCTAATATCTTTAAAATTCGTTCTTTAACTAAGTCTTCATAAGATTTTCCAGCTTTTAGTGCGAGTACATGTCCTAACAGGCCCACTCCGAGGTTTGAATATTCTGGGGTTTGGCCAATATCACGGGGTAAGTGATAGTTCGATAGAAAGTCATACATCATATCGACCGAGTAATCTGCGTATGGATTTGTCATATCTTTAGGTTTGAAATCCGTAGGTAGACGCGGTAAACCGGAGGTATGTGTTGCTAAATGCAATAGGGTGATCTGCTTATCGTTGCGGGTCGGCATAGATACCCCCTTGGGTAAATATTTAGACACAGGATCGTCAAGATTTAATTCACCTTTAATCACCATGTCTGCCAATAAAAGTCCGGTAAACGTCTTACTGATCGAGCCAATTTCAAACAAACTCGATTTATTTAGTGCCATGCTGTTTGTTTTATTGGCTTTACCCACAGCAATGATTTTGTCTTGTTTACCGTCTACGACAGCAACGACGAGTCCGACGCCAACCGAACCTTCAGATACCCGTGTTTGTAAGTGTTGCTCAATAAGTTTGGTATCAATATTTGCTGCTGATAAGAGGGAAGAGCAGAGTAATAATGAGCTAGTTAGGGCAACTAATTTAGTCAATTTTGGCATTTTATTTCCTTAATGTTTTTATCTGCCATGGGGCCTGTATATATTTAATGAGTTTCGCGTCCAGAAATACCGTAATAAACTCAAATTTTATCATCTTAGCTATTTGATGCTATTTGATAACATCCAATACCTCGTCAATGAGTTCTTTACCGCCCACTCTGAAATAAAATTCAGGCCAAATCGAACGCGCTTTTGCCTGCCAATCGCCTACTTCATTTAAAGGGTCAACAAATATCATGCCCTTGGTTTTGGCAAATTGTGTCATTTTATCATCTTCTTTTTTTACCAAACTCCAACTATACACCTCAGCCTCTCTAGCGGCTTGTTGAACAAGCATCTGACTATGTGGTGTTAGTTGACGATAAAATGACTCTGACATCATATGGGGCGCGGTAAACATAAAGTAATGGATGTTAGTAATGTATTTTAATACATCCCATACTTCTTCTGTTTTATTGACACCATCAAAAATAATATTGATTGGGTTTTCCTGACCTTGAATAACCCCTGACTCTAAGGCTGGCCAAATACCTGTCCAAGGCAATGGCACCGGTTCGATGCCCCAGGAACGAAATGCTTCGACCATTAATTGGTTGCGCGGAACTCGGATCCTTAGCCCCTGCAAATCCGCAGTGGTCCTTACGGGCTTTGCGCTATTTGCCAATAGGCGGTAACCGCCGATAAAGAAACTAAGTGGCCTCACATTTGACTCTAATCCAGTACGGTCGGCAATTTTTTTCATCAAAGGATCGTTAAACAACTTTTTAATACTATCCTCATTGGGAAACATGTACGGCAACGAGAGAAAGCCTAACGATGGTGCAAAAGGTGACAAATTATTTGTCGCTACCATTCCCATGTGACTTTTACCTTCGGCAATATTCATTACGATGTCATGCTCGGTGGTCACGCCAAATTTTAGGTTTACCTTTAACTGCCCGACGGAAAGTCGTTCTAAAGACTCTTTGAATTTTGCAGCATATTGCCAATATCCGCCATATTTAGCTGTTGAGCCTTCGAATATTAGTGTTGCAGATTCAATTTTTTTGCCGCCTGATTTAAAGTTGAAATTAGTTTCTAATCGTTCGACATAATTTCCAGCAAACGGGTCGCGTTCAATTGCAACTTGGTTTTCCCAGTCCGTCAGACCGTAATTGGCCATGACCTTAGCAAGCTCTCCCGATTGGCGCATTTCGGTAATGCCCATCGTCACTATTTCAGCGTATGTGTTAGCTTGTTGATTATTTGGAGAGAAGCCGACATATAAATGATCTGGAGGAATGACACCGCCTTCTATTAGCTTTTTATTTTTTTTTCTTTTTAAATGAAAATCCAGTACGTTTTTATCTTCGAACAGAATATCGATGTACTGATTTTCTAATAGTTTTAGCAGGTTTGCTGTCGAATTATTGCCATAATTTTGGTAAATGACGCGGTTGTCTTTGGTATGGCGCTGTATGTAACTGTCAAAAATGCCGTAAGACTTACCGGCCTCAACGCCAAGTATTTTGCCTTTTAGAGAATTTAAGCCAGTATATAGCCAGTCACTATTGCCAGAGGTGTACATGACATACTGCACTTGTCCAATGCTCTTCGCAGGGTAAACGAGTTGCAGAGCATTACGCTGTAAAATACCGACAACCCCATCGATAACATTATTTTCAAGCATTCGCATTGCGCGATTTAGAGGGAAGAATTGAATTTCAACGGTCACCCCTTTCTTCTCAAAGATGCGTTTTATTATATCAACTAGAACACCTTGATTTGCTGAATTTTCAGCACAAACGTAAGGACATCTTTCAGTCACACCTAGTTTGATTTTGGGCTCTGCCTTGACGACAAAATGCATGCAAAAAGCAGCAGTTAATAAACATGTTAAAAACAGTTTCTTAATTGCATCAATTGTCATAAAAACAATCTCTAATAGAATTTTAATCTTCACAGTAACAGTTTTAGTTTATATAAAAAAGCTAATTTGGCGCTTATAAACGGCTACTTTTGAAGTTTATTTAATTCAAATCTACGCTGATTATTATTGGTAATAAACCGACTTTCAACTAGTGGCAATCGACTCATAAGAAATCAAGTGACTGTCGCTTTTTTGAATAGGAATTTCGTGCCTAGCACCGACGTTGGGTTTGATTAATCGCGCGATTTTTCAAAATGTATTTCGGTGTTTTTCGTGAACATGTAATTTTGTTTAGATTTTCGCAACAAAAAGCCCGCTTATTAATATAACAAGCGGGCTTTTATTGTTTAACAATCAGGTTGTTATGCCTTTTTAAGCCGAGCAGTACAGGGCACTGCTCGACGCCGGTATGGCAGGCTATTTTTTATAGTTTGAAGTCTATAACTTTGTAGTTTAAAGCTTCTAGCTGTGGTTTTAACACTTTTGCATCACCAACAACAACCATCAACATTTCGTCGATGTTGAGATGTTTTTTCGCTAAAGCGTTGATTTCTTTTTTGCTGATATTGGCAACTATATCGTTTCTGACATTAACAAAGTCAGGTGTTAAATCGTGCTCAAGTATCTGTGCAAGGAAACCTAATTTGGCGCCTGGCGTTTCATATTTTAATGCATCTCGCTGATTGATTGCTTTACGCATGAAATCAAGTTCTGCATCCGTTATACCATCTTTATGGTAGCTTTTGATTTCGTTAACAAATTCGACAATTGATTTGTCAGTTGCATCGGCACGGACTTCGGCACTGGCAGTGTAACCACCTGATAGCTTGTCACCCCAAAAGTACGAACGTGCGCCGTAGGTATAACCTTTGTCTTCACGTAAGTTTAAGTTGATTCGGCTGTTAAATGCGCCACCAAGAGGGAAGTTCATTAGGTAAGATTTGTAAAACTCACCAACAATATCGCGACTTATCCCGCGCTTACCAATTCTGATCGCAGATTGCGCTGCTTGATCTTTATTGACTAAATAGACCACACCTGTTTTGTGAGAGCTATTAGGGATTTCAATTGATAATTTAGGGCCTTTACCTTGCCAGTTATTTAGCGAATCCAATGACTTCTGAACGGTTGTTTGTGGCAAGTCAGAAACAACAATAAGTTGTGCATCAGCTGGTTTTACATGAGTTTGATAAAACGCTTTTACGTCAGCTAAAGTCAATTGCATGACAGTTGCTTCAGTTCCACCTTGAGGCATTCCTGCTAATGAATCACCAAACATTAATTTACGATACGCAGTAGATGCTAAATAACCCGCATCCTTTTGGCTGTTTTTAATGCCTTGAATTGCATTATTTTTAACGCGAGCAAATTCATTTGCATCAAACGCTGGAGCGACTAATTTTTCGTTTGCTAATGCAAGTGTCGCATCAAGATGTTTTGTTAACGCATTGATATTGATATTAAGGTAGTGATCATCAGCAGAAATACTGACGTTACTGCCAAGTTTTTCTAGCGCTTTACTCATATCTTCAGCAGAACGTGTCGTTGTCGACTCATTTAACATTGCAGCAAGAACTGACGCCATGCCTGCTTTGTCTTTTGTCTCAAAGTAATTACCTGCAGGAACTTTGATTAGAATCGCAGTAGTTGGTGTTTCAGTGCTTTGAGCGCCTAATACGGTAATACCGTTATCTAATTTGTTTTGCCACATTTGCGGAACATTCACGGCCTTGTTTGCACCCGCTTGAGGCATCACACTGCGGTCAAAACTTGACGTCGCTACGCGTAATTCTAAGTCATCTGCGCTAGTATTAGATTTTTCACCAATCGTTCTTTTTGGAATGGTGTAAGTATCTTCGTGGGCAATGGCTTGTAATTGACCTTTAGGTACTATGCTCATTACAACTGAATTTTTGCCTTTAATGTATTGTTTAAATACACGCATGATGTCTTCTTTAGTGACATTGGCATAACGAGCGATATCTTGCTCAATATAATTTGGGTTACCAGTAAATGTTTCATTGGCCGCGAGCTGGCTCACTTTACCTGACACACTTTGTAATCCAAATACAAATGACGCTTCCATTTGTGCTTTGGCTTTAATCAAATCATCTTCTTGTACGCCACGTTGTTCAAACTCAACTAACGCATCTCGAATGATTTGTTCTAGTTCCGCAAGTGACTTGCCTGCCGCTGGGTTTGGCAAAGCGTACATATTAAACATACAAGCAAGCTCTGAACACGGGTGACCGACAGATGCCTGTACTGCAAATTGGTTTTTAACCAAGTTTTTATAAAGGATAGAGGTTTTTCCGCCACCTAAAATTTCAGATAAGATATCCAGTGGTGCTTCGTCAGGGTGACGATTACTTACTGTTGGGAATGCCATGTATATCAGTGGCAAATGTACGTTGTCTTCCATAGAGATATAACGATCTTCGTCAAGTGTCACCATGGTTTTTTCTGGCATGTTAACTTCAGGGCCGCGAGGAATAGAGCCGAAGTATTTTTTGATAAGTGATAATGTTTCTACTTCATCAAAGTCACCACCAATCGTTAATGTCGCGTTGTTTGGGCCGTACCAACGAAGGAAAAAGGCTTTTAAGTCATTAACGTTAACGCGGTTTAAGTCTTCCATATAACCAATTACAGGCCAAGAATATGGATGTCCTTCTGGGTAAAGCGCTGCTGATACTGTTTCGTACAAGCGGCCATAAGGGCGATTGTCGACACGCTGACCACGTTCGTTTTTAACGGTTTCGCGTTGAACTTCAAATTTTTCTTGAGTTACCGCATCTAACAAGTAACCCATGCGGTCTGATTCTAACCATAACATTTTTTCTAGTTGGTTAGCCGGTACGGTTTCAAAGTAGTTTGTACGGTCTGAGTTGGTTGTACCGTTTAAAGTACCGCCAGCTTCTGTGATTATTTTGAAATGTTGCTCGTCAGCCACGTTTTCTGAGCCTTGGAACATCATGTGCTCAAAAAAGTGTGCGAAACCAGATTTACCAATTTCTTCACGGCCAGAACCAACATGATAAGTGACGTCTACATGAACAAGTGGATCGGAAGTATCTTTATGCAAAATAACCGTTAGGCCGTTTTCCAATTGGAGTTTTTTATAAGGGATAACTGTTTTGCCAGGCTCCGCAGTTACTTCTTCGATAACCGGGATACCAGCGATGACTTGTTGTTTGTCAGCGTCACCAAATGGTGAAACCAAATTACAACCAGTTAATACGGCAAGGGTAATTACCGGTAGAGTCCACTTTTTCATTTTGAAAATCCTTTGTTGAACACAAATTTTTACATGCAATATTATGCACATAGTTTCAGCCAACAAGAATAACGTAATGGCGTTACTCTTGTCACCTGTACTTAACGGCTTAATACTTGTTTAAATGTAAAAAGTTGTAACAACCCCAGGATCTGTTCTAGGCCTTGTGTAGCCTACTTTTCAATCAGTCGGATACCGGTTGATTCGATGACTATGTCACCTTTTTTATACAGTCCACCAATGGCTTTTTTGAATGCGCTTTTGCTCATGCCAAATAATTTTCTAATTAAATTCGGATCTGACTTGTCGTGAACGCCGGCAAATCCACCTTCTTTAACTAAAAAGTCGATGATTTGTTGGCTCTGACGGTCACGAATTTCAGTGGTTTTTTCCAGCGCGATATTAATTTTGTCATCGCCACGGATCTGTTTTACAAATCCCGACACGGTGTCACCGTAGGATAATCGTTTTGATATGTCGTCTTTAAAAATTAGACCCCAATGGCTCTGGTTGATAATCGCCTTTAAGCCCAAATCTGTATTCGACGCAATAAGCAGTTCAACTTGTTCGTTTGTTTTAAATGTCTTGTTATTTTCTTCAACTAAAAATTTGTCTATTTTAGAAGACGCGGTAGGGCGTAAGTCGAGTGAATCGATATACATAGTGACGATATATGATTGGCCCACTTCCATTGGCGTATTTTGCTCTGCAAATGGCACCATCAAATCTTTTTCTAAGCCCCAATCTAAAAACGCACCAACGCGATTAACGTCGACAACTTTTAAATAGGCAAATCCGCCAACTTGTATTTTAGGCTTTCTAAATGTCGCGATTGGTCGGTCTTTGGAATCTAGGTAAATAAATACACTGATCTCTTCGTCAACTTGCACTGAGTCATCAACTTCACGACGTGGGAGTAATATTTCGCCGGCTTCTCCACCGTCGAGAAACGCGCCAAATTCAACATGTTTTACTACAGTGAGCGTATTAAAGCGGCCAAGTTGTATCATTTAAGTCAGTCCAATATAAAGAAAATAGGGTATTCGGCAAGAGTATAGCGTATTGAGTTAGATCAGTAACCAAGTGGCTGTACCTAAAAAGGTAAAGATGCCGACTATGTCGGTAACTGTGGTTAATATTACACTGCCGGCAAGCGCTGGATCAATGTTCATGCGTTTTAGCATTAGGGGGATAAATACGCCAGAAAGTCCGGCTGCGATTAGGTTCATCATCATTGCAAAAGCAATAACTGCGCCTAACATTAAATCTTGTTTCCAAAGTGCAACTACACCAGCAATCAACACAGCCCAAATTAGACCATTATAGAAACCGATAGCGAGCTCTTTGCCCATTAACCATCGTTGGTTAGCTTGTGTAACATGACCTACGGCCATCCCGCGAATAACGAGAGTTAGTGTTTGACTACCCGCGACGCCACCCATACTCGGGACAATGGTATTTAAAACCGCTAGGAACGCTAATTCGTCGAGGGTCGATTCAAACAGGCTGGAGACAAATGCGGCTAATAACGCGGTAAACAGGTTCACGCCCAACCACAAAGAACGTCGTTGGGTACTTTTTACGATTGGCGCAAAGGTATCCGCCTCGTCGTCGAGACCCGCCATGCTTAGCATCGAGTGCGCGGCATTTTCGCGGATTACGTCGACGATGTCATCGATGGTTATACGTCCAAGCAATAAACCATTTTCGTCAATAACCGGAGCTGAAATCCAGTCGTACCGTTCAAACAAAGACGCGACTTCCGTTTCTTCCATCGTTGCAGGAATGACTTCGAAATCGGTTTCCATTACTTCAGAAATTAGGCTAACCGGTTGGCTGGTTAACAAGGCCGCGAGGGAGACTTCACCAATAAATTTTTCGTCTTTGTCCACGACATACAAATAATCGGTGGCTTCAGGTAAAGCGCCTTTTAATCTCAGATACCGCAAAATGACGTCCACCGTTACGTCCGGACGTACAGTTATTGTGTCGGTGTTCATCAATGCACCGGCGGTATCTTCTTCGTAGGACAACACACGCTCTGCGCGTTTGCGGTCTCGCTTGTCCATACTTTTTAATACTTTACGATAAATCGTATCTGGCATACCACGTAAAACTTCGGCAAAGTCGTCGTCGTCTAAGTTACCGGCAGCTTCAGCGACTTTTTCTGGGGTCATGCTACGTAAGATAGGGTTACGCACATCTTCAGACAGTTCTTCGAGAACTTCACCTTGGATACTGGAGTCGATTAATTGCCAAATTACGGTTCGAGATTTTGGTGGTGAGGAATGCAGTAACAGAGCGATATCTGAAGTAGGCATCGAATCCAACATGTTTCTAACGTGCACAAACATACCGCCGCTAAGTGCAGTATTAAGTTCTTCGATAGGGATGTTGTATTCTTGCTCTAAAAGCTCTGCCATAAAACCCTTAGTGTGTGATGAAGTTACTTTCTATAAAGGATATATTGCCAATCGCTGGCCCAATATATAAAGGAAACGTAAACCTAAGTGTGGTCTCGCCGCCAATATTAACTCAAAATGACATTTTTTAATAGCAACTGATTGTTTTTATTTAAGTTAAAACAATCAAAATACTAATTATTCGTCTTCATCAAATTTATTGCTAATGAGCTCGCAGATAGCGTCAACAGCGACTTTTGCTTCGTTACCCGTCGCGATTACGGTCACATCTTTACCTTGGTTACTGGCCAACATCAACAATGCCATCACACTATCGGCATTGGCTTTTTTGTCTGCTTGTTGAATAGTTACCGTTGCTTCAAATCCCTGAGCTAATTGCGCTAGTTTGGTGGCCGCACGGGCGTGCAACCCAAGTTTGTTTTCTATGGTAACGGTACGACTAATTTCCATGTTTATTCACTCTTCAAATAACGACTTATCTCACGATGGCGCGTTTTAACGTCATTTTCACGTGAGCGATATAAGTTTGCAAGTGCCTCGGCGATGTAAACCGAGCGATGTTTTCCGCCAGTACAGCCAATGGCAATGGTTAAATAACTGCGGTTGTTTCGTTCCAAATGTGGCAGCCACGTCGACATAAAGTTATTAATTTGGAATACAAATTTATTAACCAATGGCTCGGCTTCTAAAAATTCTATTACGGGTAAATCTAGGCCGGTTAAAGGCCGCAGAGCAGGTTCCCAATGTGGATTTGGTAAAAAACGTGCATCAAATACAAAGTCGATATCGTTTGGTACACCATATTTGAAACCGAAAGATTCAAACGTTATTACGAGGTTTTTTTCCGATTTACCAAGAATTTTTTCGCGCACCATTTCGGTTAGTTGGTGAACGTTTAAATCTGACGTGTCGATAAACAAATCGGCACGAGTCGCAATAGAATCAAGGAGCTTGCGTTCTTCTTGAATTGCCTCAGGTAGGCCAGACTCTTTTTTTGATAATGGGTGCAAGCGACGAGTTTCGCTATAACGACGGATCAAAACCTCGTCTTTAGCGTCAATATACAAAACCGTTGTATTAACGTTTTTAGGTAAAAAATCGAGGTTTTCGACTAGCTCTTGCTCGGATTCTGGAATATTCCGAACATCAATGCTAACGGCAACTTGTTCATAATTTTGACTGAGACTGTGCGATAGAGCTGGCAATAGATTTACTGGTAGGTTGTCTACACAGTAATAACCAAGGTCTTCTAACACTCGCAGTACGACGGTCTTCCCTGAGCCTGAACGGCCACTAACAATAAAAATATGCATTTTAGGCGGCTTCTATTATGTTGTATAAATCCAAATCTGTTTCTGCTCTACGAATTTTGCGTAAAACATCTTTGTTGTCAAAGGTTTTTGCTATCGATGCCAATGTTGCCAGATGAGTGTCGCATTGATCTTCTGGTACTAACAGGGCAAAAAATATATCTACAGGTCGTTTATCAATCGCATCGTAATTCACTCCTTTGTGGGTAACTAAGAGAACTGCTACGGCTTTACTCGAATTTTTTATTCGGCCATGTGGTATCGCAATTCCGTTACCTATACCAGTGCTGCCCAACTTTTCTCTGTTCATCAAGCTCTCTAAAATATCTATGCTAGATAAATTTGGCAGCTGCGCACTCGCAATTTCAGCTATATGTTCAAGTATTTTTTTCTTGCTTTTACAATCAGCAATAACTTTGGTGCAATCTGGTTGAAGTAATAATTTTAAATTCATGTTTGGTTAACTGCCTACCTTTTGCTTACGCCAAAAGGTGTTGTTTGTGACGCCGTCCCTAGCGTCACGTTTATTTAGTTTAAACCCATCAGTGACGGGTCAATTTCTCTTTATGTTTTATTACCTGTCGATCTAGCTTATCTATTAAACTATCAATCGCGGCATACATATCGTTATGTTCAGAAGTGGCGAACAATTCACCACCGTTTACATGTAAGGTTGCTTCAGCTATTTGACTCAGTTTTTCAACGTCTAAAATCACATGGACATTATTGATATGGTCAAAGTGACGCTCTAATTTAGCAAATTTGTTATCTACGTATTCTTTTAATGACTCTGTTAAATCTATATGACGACAAGTTAAATTAATTTGCATAAAAAATTCCTTCTGTTGATATAGAGAGGTGTTTACACCAGTCGTTTTCGTTGGTTTGAAGGGGGAATATTTAATGATTCCCGGTATTTTGCAATAGTCCGTCTGGCAACCTGAATACCTTGGTCAGCCAGGATCTCTGCAATTTTACTATCACTGAGAGGTTTAGCCTGATTTTCCGCCGCAACTAACTTTCTGATTAAAGCTCTAATCGCAGTGGAAGAACATTCACCACCGTTCTCTGTACTTACATGACTCGAAAAGAAGTACTTAAGTTCAAAAATTCCTCTAGGTGTGTGCATATATTTTTGAGTCGTCACACGAGAAATTGTTGATTCATGCATGTCGACCATTTCTGCGACATCGTTCAAAACCATTGGTTTCATGGCTTCTGGGCCATATTCAAAAAATCCCTGCTGTTGCTGCACGATACAGTTTGATACTTTTAGCAGCGTATCGTTACGACTTTCTAAACTTTTGATAAACCATTTAGCTTCTTGTAAATGGGAACGTACAAATTGCGTGTCACTGGTATTTTTTGAGGTTTTTGACAACGATGCATATTGTTCGTTTATTTTTAGTTTAGGCATGGAATTTGGATTTAGCTCTACTAACCAACGACCTTTTTTCTTAACGACCGTTACATCGGGAATGACGTAGTCGATTTCATCTTTGATAACGACACTTGCAGGATTTGGATTAAGTTGTTGGATGAGTTCTAGAATATCTTTCAGATCGGGTTCTTTTAACTTGGTTTTTCTAAGTAAAGTCCGGTAATCACGATTGGCCAGTAAATCGATGTAATTGTCGATAACGTCTATGGCCTCAAATTTCCATGGCGTGTCATTTGAAAATTGTTTCAATTGCACCGACAAGCATTCTTGTAACCCTCTGCAGGCGACGCCTACGGGGTCGAATAGTTGAATACGTTTAAGTACCGCTTCAACTTCTTCTATTTCCACATCTTCGATGTCAATGGCTTCTACGATGTCCTCAGCGGTGAGGCGTAAAAAGCCTTTTTCGTCGACGCCGTCAATAATGGCGGTCGCGATTGCAAGATCTTGTTCGGTAAACGTAGAAAGGTTTAACTGCCAGCGGAGGTGGTCTTGAATATTGTCAGTGGTTTCACCTTGATAGACTGTGTCTTCGCCTTCATATGCTGGGCCAGAGCTCGCAGGGGCGGCGCTCATGTAGTCATCCCATGTTGTGTCCGTAGACATCTCTTCACTGATGGTTTCGGTTTGAAGTGCTTCAGTGGTATTTATTTCTTCCTGCGCCCAGTCGGTATCGTCGTCGGTCGTTTTGTTTTGACCTTCCGTTTCACCCAATACATCTTCTATCGATTGTTCGCTTTTTTCGTGATTTAAACTTTCGTCTTCTGCGTCCAATAGAGGATTGCTATCCAAGGCTTCTTGAATTTCTTGGTGGAGTTCTAATGAGGATAACTGCAACAACCTTATGGCTTGTTGCAATTGTGGGGTCATTGTTAATTGCTGACCCATTTTTAATTGAAGTGAAGGTCTCATCTAATTCCAATCAGATTATACTAATTAATGGTTATACACTAAATTACAAAGTGAACTGGTCACCTAAGTAAACTTTTTTCACGATTTCGCTAGCAAGGACTTCTTCTGGTGTACCTTCTGCGATTAATTCACCATGACTCACGATATAGGCTTTTTCACATACATCAAGCGTTTCACGTACATTATGGTCGGTAATTAAAACACCGATCCCTTTTGCGACGAGTTGTTGGATAATCTTTTTAATATCAATTACTGATATAGGGTCGACCCCAGCAAATGGTTCGTCAAGTAATATAATTTTAGGATCCGCAGCCAGCGCTCTTGCAATTTCTACTCGCCTACGCTCACCACCTGACAATGCCATACCTAAACTATCGCGAATGTGTTCTATATGAAATTCACCAATAAGATCATCTAACAAATCGGCTTTTTGGTTGGCATTGATGTCCTTTCTCATTTGTAACACGGCCATGATATTTTGGGAAACAGTAAGTTTTCTAAATATCGAAGATTCCTGTGGTAAATAGCCTATTCCATGACGAGCACGAACATGCATTGGTTCGTGACTTAAGTCAATATCATTAAGTGTAATGCTACCTTTGTCGTTAGGAACC
This sequence comes from Psychrosphaera sp. 1_MG-2023, assembly GCF_030548245.1. Lineage (NCBI taxonomy): Bacteria > Pseudomonadati > Pseudomonadota > Gammaproteobacteria > Alteromonadales > Pseudoalteromonadaceae > Psychrosphaera > Psychrosphaera sp. 1_MG-2023. The sequence continues at coordinate 45,306 of NZ_JAUORW010000019.1, read as the reverse complement.
AATCCAACTATCATATAAAAAGTTGTCGTTTTACCGGCACCATTTGGCCCAAGTAGTCCGACGACTTCACCGGCATTTACTGAAATACTGACGTCTTTTACAACTTGCCTTTTGTTATACGACTTGGCGAGATGTGTTGCGATTAATTTAGTCATCGAGTTATTAATTCCGTCGTTAGCCGTTTTTCTTTTTTGTTTTTATCGTAGTGGTAACTCGACCACCCGTTGAGGCATCGCCATCCGCTTTTACGCGCTTTTTAGCAAGGTCAAATTCGATCGAGCCACTTTGTACTTCAGAGCCACCTTGTTTAAACTTTGCGTCGCCACTTAATTTAAGGGTTTGAGTTGTAACAAAGTATTCAATCTCGTTTGCTTTTGCGGTTAAGTTACCGTTTTCTTCGTCGATTTGAGTAAATAAAGCCGGACTGCCTTTGGCAATTAATTTTTCACCGGTGCCGTCCTGGGTGTCGACAAATAGCTCATCCGCTTTAATTGATATAGGCCCCTGAGAAACAACAACATTACCTTTAAAATACATCGTATTGTTGTTGTAATTAAGATCTTGATTGTCCGATTTTATTTTCAAATCTTCGCTGTTTGCCGAAACGGCCATACTAAATAGAGCAACCAATATTGTGGCGATATACGCGTGTCGCTTGAATGTCATTACTTGTTACCTTTAATCAGCGTTTCCACATGATGAGTTAGTGTCACCGTGCCTTCAGTTAAATTTGCAACCAAACCTTGCCCAACAATTGTCAATTTATCACCCGTAATCGTAATCGGATTGTCTGTTGTTACCAAGTTAGAGTCTAAGTTAATTTCTAAAAAATTTGTTGTTATGGTTTGGATCAATGACTTTTCGCCAAGTTGTACCATGATGACATTTTTATCTAAGGTTAATATACCTTCTTGCATGTCGCCAATTTGTGCGGAGAGTCGCCAAAATGGTTTTTTATCTTGGTAAATTATAAATTCAGGTGAAATAAAATGAGTTAGGGACAACTCTGAAAAGTGCTCCATTTTTTGTGAAAACACTTCTTGCTGCAGTTCACCATTAGAGTCAAACAACTCTTGATGCAGCAATTTAGCGGTAAATTCCGGGATCAGTTCTTCTTCAAAGTCAAAAGGCATTTGCGATTGTGGCGCGAAATTGGGCTGCCATAAAACGGCAACGATCCCCAAAAACAATATAACAACAACGCCACGGGCTAACATTATAGACTTGCTCCGGTGATATTCTCGGTAATGTACTCTTCACCATAGTTCGCCATGATCAGTAGGTCGGTTAATTCTCTTACAGAACCTCGTCCACCATTTAATGTCGTTACTAAATGAGCAATGCTTTTGATATATGGGTGCGCGTCGCCTGTAGCGGTTGCAAGGCCAACTTTTAACATTACCGGAGCATCTGGAAAATCATCACCAATGTATGCGATTTGTTCGTCGGTTAAGTTTAAGTCTGATTTTAGTTGCTCGTAACCTTCTAGTTTTTGGTCCATACCTTGGTAAATATGTTTTACACCTAAACTGCTCATGCGAGTTTGCACAATTGTTGATTTGCGTCCCGTGATTACCGCGACTTCAACACCTGCATCTATTAAAGAACGAATGCCATAACCATCTTTGGTATTAAAGCCTTTTAATTCTTCACCACTGTTGGCTAGGATTACGGTTCCGTCTGAAAAAACGCCGTCGATATCGCATATTAATAATTTGATTTGCTGCGCGCGAGCGACAACATCATTTGGTATTGCCTGATACCAAGTTTCATATCTGCGCATTTAAAGTACCCCTGCTTTTAATAAGTCGTGCATATTTATCGCGCCCACTGGGAAGTTATTATCATCGATTATAAAAAGACTGTTTATCTTTTTTTCTTCCATAATATGCAAAGTTTCAGCGGCAAGGATATTTGCGGCGCTGCAAATTGAGTTACGAGTCATATAGTTAACTATACCGGCGGACATGTCGAGCTTGTCTTGATCTAGACAACGACGCAAGTCTCCGTCGGTAAAAATACCCGCTAATTGTCCCTGGTCATTGGTGATCCCCGTCATACCAAGTCCTTTGGCTGACATTTCGATGATCGCTTGTTTTAATGTCGCTTGGTCAGTGACCAACGGGATCCGTTTTTCAGTATGCATTACATCTTTATTAGTGAGTAATAACTTACGGCCAAGTGCTCCGCCGGGGTGACTAAGGGCAAAGTCTTCCGCGGTAAACCCACGTTCTTCTAACATTGACACGGCCAATGCATCGCCAAGAACTAAACTCGCTGTTGTCGATGCTGTTGGTGCAAGTCCGAGTGGGCAGGCTTCTTGTTTAACGCCTGCATAAAGGTGCACATCGGAATTAACGGCTAGTGTTGAGCTTGGTTTTCCAGTCATAGAGACAATTGCACAGCCAATGCGTTTTAACACCGGTAATAACGAAATGACTTCGGCTGTTTCACCACTGTTTGATAACGCTAACACTATATCGGCGTCGGTAAACATACCTAAGTCGCCATGACTTGCTTCACCGGGGTGAACATAAAAAGCTGGTGTCCCTGTGCTAGCTAATGTCGCCGCTATTTTGTTGGCTATATGACCTGACTTGCCCATTCCAGTAACAATAATTCGCCCTTTACACGCCAACATTAGTTCGCATGCATTTGCAAAATTGATGTCTATGGAATCGGAAAGTTGCTCAATAGCGGCCTTTTCAATCGCAATAACTTGTAAACCTGATTGTATTAACGAATTCATAATAACGACTTAAATTAACTAAATAAGACAATTTGGTATGCAACGAACCCTACTAACAGTAAACCGCCTTCAACGCGATTAATTCTGCGAGTGCCTTTAAAGTTCATTGCCATAAACAGTAGAGCGACTGTTGCTCCGATCATGACAAAAATATCACGGGATGCGGCGTTCGGGTCTATTTCACTCGGATGAATAAGGGCACCAACCGATAATACGGCTAGGATATTAAATATGTTTGAGCCGATGACATTACCAATTGCCATGTCATCTTCGCCTTTTAATACGCCGGCTACACTTGCCGCAAGCTCTGGCAAACTGGTTCCAATCGCGATAATTGTTAATCCAATAACAAGGTCGCTAATGCCAAAGAATTGAGCGATGATCACTGCAGAGTCGACTAAAAAGTGGGAGCTAAGTGGCAACATGATTAACCCGGCGATGACCCATAACACGGCATATAAGGTTGGTAGATCTGACGGGATTTCGTCGTCGTTATCGGCAAGTAAAGGGTCGTTAGGGTTCTTAGTGTGGTTAGCCAAAAAAATGAGAAAGCCAATAAACATAAAAAAGCCAACCAACAGGCCGATTCCTTCGTTAAAGCTTAAAACATTATCAGATAAGATATACCAAGCGAGTAATGTGAATCCTAATAGAATCGGCATTTCACGATATAAGGTGGTAGAAGATACTGTCAGTGGGCGAACCATCGTTGTAATGCCAAGCACTAAAAGTATGTTTGTAATGTTAGAACCAAGTGCATTACCGACGGAGGTATCCGTCGCACCATTTAATGCCGCATTGGCTGATACCATTATTTCAGGTGCAGATGAGCCCATTGCAACTATAGTTAAGCCGATGATCATTGGAGAAACGCCCAGATTTCTGGCTAATCCAGAAGCTCCATATACAAATTTGTCGGCGCTCCACACGAGTACCGCAAAGGAAAGAATTAAAATTATTGAGGCAGATAACATAAATTAAGTCATATCGATAAACATAGTTGCCTGATATTGTGGCGGTTGTAGAATTATAAAGCAAAGAATTATCGTTGATTTAACGCATTTAGGAAACTTTTTGCGTGATTTTTCGTCAATATAGCTACGTTACATTTTTTAACGTTTTAGACGTAGCATAATCGCTATTTAACTCATACAATGTACATCATATGGAGCCACTATTAATGTCAGAATCGGAGTTGCGATTGACCTCTCAATTAGAAAACAGTGAACAACCCTCAGATTGGTTGAAATCACCACATGTTGAACTAAAAAACGTGACGTTTTCTAGAGGCGACAGATTGATCTACGACAACATGTCTATGATCTTTCCTAAAGGTAAAGTGACCGCAATAATGGGACCGAGTGGTATAGGCAAAACAACCTTGCTGCGTTTGATTGGCGGTCAATTATATCCTGATTCGGGTGAAATTCTTGTTAATGGCCACAATATCCCTTCTTTGAGTCGTTCGGAATTATATAAAGTTCGTGAGACAATGAGCATGTTATTTCAAAGTGGAGCGTTATTCACAGAAATGACGGTCTTTGATAATGTGGCGTTTCCAATTCGAGAACACACTAAGTTACCGGAAGAGATCATCCGAACTATGGTTTTAATGAAACTTGAGGCCGTTGGTTTGCGTGGTGCTCACAGCTTGATGCCAAATGAGTTATCCGGAGGTATGGCAAGACGAGCTGCCTTGGCACGTTCAATTGCTCTGGATCCAGAATTGATAATGTACGACGAACCATTTGTAGGACAAGACCCAATATCTATGGGCGTATTGGTTCGTTTAATAAGAGATTTAAACCAGTCATTGAACTTATCAAGCATTGTGGTATCTCATGATGTAACAGAAGTGATGAGTATTGCTGATTATATTTATATCGTTGCCGATAAAAGAGTTATTGGGCATGGAACTAAAGAGCAACTATTGGCGAGTGAGTCACCTTTGGTCCAGCAATTTTTAAGGGGTGAGTCAGATGGTCCGGTGCCATTTCATTACAACGCTCAGCCTATCAAGCAAGATTTAATGCAGGATTAAGATGGATTGGTTGCAAAATTTAGGTAAGGGTACGTTAAGTAGTTTCGCGGCAATTGGTCGGGCGACGTATCTTTTATTTGGTGCTTTATTTGGTGGTAAACCAAATTTCAAAAAAGCGTTTCCACTGCTAATTAAGCAAATACATGTGGTTGGCGTTCAGTCACTTGTGCTTATTTTAGTGTCAGGTTTATTTATCGGTATGGTACTCGCCTTACAAGGCTATACTGTGTTAATTGATTACGGCGCTGAGGATAGCTTAGGTCCTATGGTGTCATTGGCACTATTAAGAGAATTAGGGCCGGTTGTTACCGCATTGCTGTTTGCTGGCCGTGCAGGTTCGGCATTAACAGCTGAAATTGGCTTGATGAAAGCAACAGAGCAGTTAACGTCGTTAGAAATGATGGCGGTTGATCCACTTCGCCGAATAGTCGCTCCGCGATTTTGGGCTGGTGTGATTAGTATGCCTTTGTTGGCAATCATGTTTTCGTCGGTAGGTATTCTTGGTGGCCACATAGTTGGTGTCGAGTGGCTTGGTGTTGATCAGGGGAGCTTCTGGTCCATTATGCAAGCTAGCGTTGATTTCACAGATGACATCTTAAACGGTGTTATTAAAAGTATTGTTTTTGCGTTTGTAGTGACTTGGATTGCATTATTTAGAGGTTATGATGCAGTTCCGACGTCGGAAGGAATTAGCCAGGCGACAACACAAACTGTTGTGCAAGCGTCGTTGGCAGTATTGGGGTTGGACTTTGTTCTTACAGCCCTTATGTTTGGAAATTAAAAGTTGGTAATTTAAATGACATCTCGAAAGTTTGAAATAATGGTTGGTTTTTTTGTCGCGTTGGGTATTGCAGCTTTGATTTTCTTGGCTTTAAATGTGGCCAGCGCAGGGGTTACAGGGTCGGGTCAGACATATAATCTTTATGCAAAATTTGACAATATTGGCGGTTTAAAAGTGCGTAGCGCGGTTAAAGTTGGTGGTGTTGTTATTGGTCGAGTTGAAGAAATCACACTTGATCCTGTTGATTATGCACCAATCGCAAAACTTGCAATTGATTCACGATACAACAACTTCCCAGACACAAGTTCGTTGTCCATTCTGACTTCTGGTTTACTCGGTGAACAGTATTTAGGATTGGAACCTGGGTTTATCGACGAAACCGTTGAAATATTAGGTGAGGGTGGCTTTATTGAAGATACGAAGTCAGCCTTAGTACTTGAAGAGTTAATTGGGCAATTTTTATTTAGCCAGGGTAATCATGATTAAACATTTTTCTTTATCGCTTTTATTGGTCGTAGGGCTTGCAGCCCCAGTTTATTCAGCACCGGTAAAAACTGAAAACATTACTGATTTATCAAACGTAGATAAATCTGATCCATTTGGATTAGTGCGCGTTGTCGCTGACCGTTTATTTAGACGTATTGCACGTGAACAAGAACAAATTCAGCTAGACCCAGAAGTTCTACGTGGTGTTGTTGCAGAGCAATTAGCTCCAACGATTAATCACAAATTTGCAGCGGCAAAAGTTTTGGGTCCTTATTATCGCCAGACCACTAAAGAACAAAGAGAAGAGTTCTATGAAGCTTTTCGTTCTTATTTAATCGCGACTTACGCTGGTATTTTGACTTTATATAAAGACCAGCAAGTTATATTTGAACCTTCTACACCGGTTACTGGTAAACGCGTGCAAGTTAAAGTTCGTGTGTTAGATGAAGGTCGTCCAGATATTCCAATTTCATTTGTATTGCGTAAAAACAAGCAAGGTGAATGGGCCGCATACGACATGGTTGCACAGGGCATCAGCGTGTTAAATAGTAAAACGCAGGAGTTGCAGGGGCTAATCCGCCAACAAGGCATAGAGTCTGTTACTCAGTTTTTATTAGAGAAAGCCGCTAAGCCAATCGTCACAAAAGACCTAGGTTAACCCATGTCAGTTAATGTTAAACGCGATAAGAATAAGTTAATAATTGACGGTGAATTAGATCGATTTAATTTATCTGATGATGCACTTTACGAGTTTTTAGCGTTCGATGATCGGGTCGAAATAGACCTTGAAAAAGTGATCAACATCGACACCGCAGGTGTCGCGTACCTGTTAAAGGTTGTCGATCATTATCAAAAATTACACAAGCTTGTTACGATTTGCGGCGGTTCTGAACAATTAATTGCTTTAGCGAATATAAGCAACGTGTTAGAGTTACTGCCATTACATCGCAATTAAAAATTCAGTTCCAATTTTGAGCGTATTATGGATTTAAACCAAATCAAAACCCTTTTAAATGAACAACTTGATTTAAGTGAAGTTATTGTTAAATCAGACGGTTCACATTTTCATATCACTGCTGTAGGCGCCTGTTTTGACGGTTTGTCTCGAGTGAAGCAACAACAATTAGTTTATAAACCTTTGTTGGCAAATATTTCTGACGGCAGCATGCATGCAGTTAGCATTAAAACCTACACCCCTGCGGCGTGGGAAAAAGACAAAAAACTTCAACTCCTTTCCTAACTACAAGTTGTTCCTATGGAAAAATTGCTAATTACCGGTGGTCCAGCCCTTAGTGGCGAAGTGACCATTTCCGGTGCTAAAAACGCCGCACTGCCTATATTAATCAGTTCTATTTTGAATGAACATCCGTGTGTGTTTCATAACGTTCCCGATTTGCGGGACATTGTTATCACCCGCCAATTGTTAGAACAGCTCGGGACCAAAACAAAGCAAGTGGGTAATACTGTCACCATTGATGCTGGTCCGATTTATTCAACAAATGCCCCATATGATCTCGTCAATATGATGCGTGCTTCAATCTTGGTATTGGGCCCGCTTTTAGCGCGATTTGGCCATGCTGAAGTATCGTTACCAGGCGGTTGTGCAATTGGGGCGAGACCTGTTGATTTGCATATCGAAGGGTTAAAGAAGCTCGGTGCTGAAATTACAGTTGAAGCTGGTATGGTTAAGGCGAAAGTTGATGGTCGCCTCAAGGGTAATCGGATTTACATGAGCACGATAAGTGTTGGTGCAACTGAAAACTTGATGATGGCCGCTGTTTTAGCCGAAGGTACCACAATTCTTGAAAACGCTGCGCGTGAGCCTGAAATTGTCGACCTTGCCGTATGTTTAAATAAAATGGGTGCCAAGATCACAGGTGCTGGTAGTAACAACATCGAAATTGAAGGTGTTGATACATTAGTGGGTTGTGAACACACTGTGTTACCTGACCGTATCGAAACTGGCACGTTTTTAGTGGCAGCTGCGGTAACAGGCGGCGACATTGTTTGTCGAAATACAGATTACCGTTTGATTGAACCTGTTATCGAAAAGTTGCGTGACGCAAACGCGATTGTTGAATGGGATGATGATTCTATTCGGCTTGATATGCGCAATCGTCAACTTAAGTCAGTGAATATCAAAACACTAGCGCATCCTGGTTTCCCAACGGATATGCAGGCCCAATTTACAATTTTAAATGTAGTTGCAAAAGGGGTAGGAACTATTACTGAAACGATTTTTGAAAATCGTTTCATGCACGTCCCTGAACTACGCAGAATGGGCGCTGAGATCCAACTTGAAGGCAACACTGCTATTTGTACTGGTAGTGATAAGCTAACGGGTGCACAGGTTGTGTCTACTGACTTGAGAGCATCAGCTAGTCTTGTTATTGCAGGCCTTGTAGCGAAAGGTACAACACAACTTGACGAAGTGTTTCATATCGACCGTGGTTACGAAAAAATTGAAAAGAAACTGATCGCGTTGGGCGCTCTGATTGAACGTGTAGACCAACCTTAGTTTTAAGATTTTAAGGCTGTTACTGCACAGTAGCAGCCTTTTGTTTGCGAAATAACCGCAGCGCCTACTGCAACAGATTTCCCCATATTAGAAATAAATGACTCCACGATTCCATTTCCAATAGTACAGCTGTATCCAGCAGAATAAGGCCCTAAATACCGTAACTCACCGTCTTGATCAAAAACAGCAACTGCAGGTGTGGATGGGATTAAAGCTAGCATGTCTTTTGAATCTTCGTTGATAACGATATTAGACATCAAGTGTTCCTGGGCAAGCAACTTAACACTATTTATGTGCTCCTCTGCCGCCTTATTACAGTTGCACTGTGATTGGCTAAAATGCACTACGGTATTATTTAGCTGAGGTGCATATTGCTGCATTCTCGCTTTGAAATCTTGATCAAATGAACTCGATGCAGCCTGCGTTACCAATTGTTGCTTAGGATCAAACTCTGTTAACGTTTTAATGGTCGTCAGGTAGAGCAAGATAATGACGACACTTGCCCAAATTGCCATTGCGACGGCCCAATACCACCTTGTCGACTTCATTGTTACACTTCGAATTTTTGTAATTCGTCGTTGAGTTCACCAATATGCAACTGCAAATTCTGCATCTCTTGCTGCGTCAAAGAAATGTTTTGATCTAAAATGGAAGATAGATTTTGCATCTCTTGTGTTGCGCTAGAAATCGCATCGGATACGTCGGATTGATGAACCGTTGCGTCAGCTACTGACGTAATGTTATCTGCAACTAATTTGATACTAGAAACGACTTTATTTGCAGTATCTGACATTCGCTCAGACTGTTCCACAGCTTGGTCAACTTGGGAAATACAGTTGCCCATTTGCGTTACCGATAGGCTGGCATCCTCTATCAAGGTTTGTACTATTTCACTAATCCCCTGAGCATTTTCACGAGTTTTTGTAGCCAGTTGACGCACTTCATCGGCCACTACGGCAAAGCCGCGTCCATGCTCACCCGCTCTGGCTGATTCAATGGCGGCATTTAACGCGAGCAGGTTTGTTTGATCAGATATCGCGGTTATTGATGTCATAACTTCGGTGATTCGGTTGCATTTTGATGATAAGTTTTCAATTGTGCCAGCGGTAGATGAAATGATCTCTTTCAATTGCCTAATGGTTTGGTGAGAGTGCGTTATGGTTTCTTGGATCTCTAAAGTTGAGCCCTGAGCTGATTTTGCACTATCACTTACATCCTTGGCGCGATTTGAAATGTCAGAATTTGCCATCGCCATATTTTCCACAGAACGAGCTATCGATTCAACTTGACCTGTGCCTTGCTCTGAGTAGGCCATCATTTCTGTAGAGGTATCTACCGCTTGTTGAGTTGCGGTTAACGCTGTATTTGCGGTGTTTTTCGTTTGTTCAATTAAAGATTTAAAGGACATGATCAGTCGATTATATTCGTTTAATGCAGGCAACTGGTTAGGAATTGGCACCGTCAGGTCAAATTTCCCAGAATGAGCCAAAATCTGATGAATCGAATTTTGAACAGCATAAGCGGCCACCCCTTCGTCGTGGCTGTCTTTTGCAATATACATTAGGATACAACCTTCAATCACGGCAAATAATGCATGAATAACTAATATGTAAACCGCAAGATGACCGGCTTCAAATACATAAACAGGCATGTTCTGTAGTTGCAAAATAAAGAATAGGACATGGTGGACTGCAACGACCAAAACACTCGTGAGGATAACTTTCCAATCTCGATAAAATATCAAAATGGCAAGCAACGAAAATATCTCAAAATGAATTTCGGTTAAACCCTGCGCTAAATGGATATGCAGGGCGGTTGCTAATTGAATTGCAATTGCGACACAATGACGCGTGATTGTTTCATAAGGTTTTTGGGTTAACAGCAATAATGGGAATGCGGCTATTATCCCGCCGATAATAAGTGCCTGTGTAAAGCTATCATTAAAGAGCCCAATAACTAGGCCAAAAACTAACTGTGAGATTATGACATAAATAAATGTCTTATTGGCTTTTCTTAACCACGGATACTGCATAACCACTCCGAATTTAAAATCTACTGCTTGTGTTAAGCGTAGTATTTTAAATGGCAAATACAAATTTAGTCATTGCATGCAGTTTTGCAGTTTTGCAGTTGGTCGCAGGGTAATCCGTTATCGACTGGTTTCAAGTCTTCCGACTTCAACGTCCTTATTTAATAAATTGCCATTTCGGAACAGTTTAAAAGTTATGATGCTACCGGGCTCGACGTTTTCAACAAATGACAAGAGTTCACTTAAACTGATAAGTTGTTTGCCGTTAACCGACAACAGTACGTCATTTGCTTTTAAACCTGAAGCCCACGCCGGACCGAGGGGATCAACACTTGTGATCTGGATACCAGCGATGGACTCAACACTGCTTCTTACCGGTGCCCCCATTTGGTTTATTGCCGTACCACTGAGTCCTAAATAACCCCGCTTAACTTCACCATCGGCGAGCAGTTTATCCATAATATTTTTTGCTTGTTTGTAAGGAATAGCAAAAAATATCCCTTGAATACCAGTCCGGTCTGATTGTGCAGACGCAGTATTGATGCCGACCAACATTCCCTTCGAATTTACTAAGGCACCGCCTGAATTACCTACATTTATAGCTGCATCCATCTGAATCAAATCGCCATGGCTTGGGCCTGGCGTTAGGCCGCGTTTGCCAGAGGCACTGATAATGCCCTGAGTAATCGTTTGGCCATAATTTAATGGGTTACCGATGGCTAGAACAATATCGCCTACCTGCGCTTCTAGGTCTGGATCTTGTGGGATAGTAGGTAAGTTGGTGGCGTCAATTTTTAATAATGCCAGGTCGGTGACTTCGTCCAAACCAATAACTTCGGCACTAAAACGTCGTCCATCCTGTAAATCGATGTAGATAATCTCGGCGCTATCAACAACATGGTAGTTGGTGAGAATGTGCCCATTCGACGCCATAATGACACCTGAACCAAGATCGTTAATTGCCTGCGTTTGATTAAAGTTACTGTGATTAACAACAATAGAATAGATATTAACAACTGCAGGCGCTGCCAATTTAACTGCGTTGGCAAATGACATGGCCTCCTGATTAATGACTTTGTCAGTAAACTGGGTAATACCAAGATTTGAACGCAGTTGTGGGTTTATTGTGATGACAACCAACGCAGCTGCCAAACCATAAGCAATCGCATTAAAAATATAACGGAACTTCTGCAACACTGGCTGTCCTTAACTTACTGTAAATTATCTATAAAGTTGTCACTGTTGGGCCAATGAGAACGGCCTACAATGTTGGATATTGTAGGCCGTTCTTGAGTAAAAAGCGAGTTATCGAATGAGTATGAATAATGAACTGCCACCGCGAGATACATTAAGCGCCATAACGCCGCCGGAATTTTCCAGTGATTCTCTTAGTTCGGTAACGGATATTACTCGTTTATTATTAACTGCAACTATGACATCGCCATCTTCAAGCCCTACCATAGCGGCGGGTGAACGTTCTGCAACTTCAGAAACAACGACACCAGCTTCGCCTCGTTTTGTCTCGCCCGCAGCTAGTTTTGCACCTTTTAATGATGGGTGAATATTTTCCGCAGTAACCACAGGTTGGTCAGCTGCACCTAATACAACGTTGACATCAACTTCATCGCCGTCGCGTAATACTTGTAATTCAACTTTTGTGCCTGCGCCTTTAGTTGCGACTTTACTTCTTAATTCAGTAAATGAACGTATTTTCACGCCGTCAACATGAGTGATAACGTCACCTGATTTAAGCCCGCCTTTTTCTGCAGAGGAGTCTGGCATAACTTGTTGTACAAACGCACCTTGCGCTAGTTTTAGGCCAAATGCGGCGGCGATATCTGAATCCATGTTAGCGCCTTGGATACCTAAAACGCCGCGTTTGACTTCACCAAATTCGATGATTTGTTCAATCAAGTTATTCATCATTACTGAAGGTATAGCAAAACCTATCCCAACGTTACCGCCGCCCGGGGCAATAATCGCCGTATTAATACCGACTAACTCACCGTTAAGATTGACCAACGCACCACCAGAATTTCCTGAATTTATAGCGGCGTCAGTTTGAATAAAGTCTTCATAACCGCCGTTACTCGTGTTTAACCCTGTGCGTCCTTTTGCACTGACAATACCGGATGTAACGGTTTGACCTAAACCAAATGGATTACCAATGGCAACAACAAAGTCCCCAACTCGAATTTTATCTGAATCGGCTAGTTCCATTTCTGTTAAATTGTCGGGTTCAATTTTTAACACGGCGATGTCGCTTTGTTCATCTCCGCCCAATTTTTTTGCTTTGAATTTGCGGCCATCCTTTAGGGTGACTAATATTTCATCGGCGTCATTTATTACATGGAAGTTGGTAACGATGTAACCCTTATCTTTGTCGATAACCACACCAGAACCTAAACCTTGAAATGGTTTTTCTTGAACTTGCGATTGACCTCGTCGTTGACCAAAGAAATATTGAAATGGGTCCATTCCAGCTTTGACTTCTTTACTGCCCTTAACCGAAATGTTGACAACGGCAGGCGTTACCCTTTCCACCATAGGAGCCAAAGAAGGGACTTCGTCTTTGAATGATGAAAATGGAAACGCTGCGTGTGCAGGAAGGCTCATACTGAGACTTGATAATACAATTGCTGAAATCGTGGTTAGTTTAATGATTTTAGTTTTTACCGAAACTGACATTTTCCGTACTCCTTAAATAGAATCACTGAAACAGACAGGATTAGCTTGGCTAAGTTCACTGTTGAAACATAATGTTACTTTTTAAAATCAAAGTCTGTGTTACACACTTTGTTTTTTGTTTAAATTTTCGCCTTCAAATACACCTGATTTTGTAGATGAATAATCCAATGGTTGATCTGAAAGCATTGTTTTTTCGCGTTTTTTCGAATCTGCACTTTGCAATATTTCAGTCGCCTCTTTAGAAAAGAATGGGAATGAAGGTGTTTTAGGTGCTTTATTAAGCAGACTTTCAGCTTCTTGGATATTGCTATTAATGTGGCGCGACATTTCGTCTAAGTTAGTTGCAACTGAACGAAACTGGGCAAGTTGATCTTGCCAATCTTGCTTTAGTTGCGCTTGATCTTGTTGGCACTGGTTTAATGCAGTTTGTGTTTGTTGGACCCCTGAATCCCACTTGCCTCTAAGTAACATAATTCCGATGCCGGCAATCAAGCCCAACAGAAATAATAAAATACCAGTCAAAATTTCCATAACTACTTCCTAAATAATAAATTTACGTCTTTTATCATAATTGATTATGTCTCAGAACGCCTATGCCATGTTACTATTTTCTTTATATAGTCAAAATTAAAAATTTAAAGCGTAGAACTTAATATTATGTCGAATCCGACCACTGAAATGACTCCTTGGCAACAATATCAGACTGATTTGCAACGTAACGATTTCCAGCATGATGCTGCACAAGAAAATGCCGTTAAAAACTTACAACGTTTATATGATGATTTAGTGCTAAATCAACAAACTGAAAAGCCGAGCTTTTTTTCAAAATTGTTTGGTAATAAGTCTAAGCCCCAAACGGCTCAGGGGATTTATTTTTGGGGCGGTGTTGGACGCGGTAAAACGTATTTGGTCGATACCTTTTATGAATGTTTGCCAATTGAAAAAAAACTACGCATTCATTTTCACCGCTTTATGCACAAAGTTCATGATGAGTTAAATTCGTTAAAAGGCGTTAGTGACCCGTTAAAAATTGTGGCGAAACGCTTCGCCGAAAAAACACAGATTATTTGTTTTGACGAGTTTTATGTTTCCGATATAACTGACGCAATGATTTTAGGAACATTATTAGAAGAGCTGTTTAAGCTAAATGTTGTATTTGTAACGACTTCAAACATAGTGCCGGACGATTTATACAAAAACGGGCTACAGCGCGCTCGATTTTTACCAGCGATTGCCTTATTAAAGCAACATTGCGATGTGGTTAATGTCGACTCTGGCGTTGATTATCGTTTGAGAACATTAAAAAAAGCTGAAATTTTTCACTCACCACTCGATGCACAGGCAGATAGCAACCTACATAAGTATTTCAAGCAACTTGCTCCTGAAGTGGGCAAGCAGAATTTCATGATAGAAATTGAAAGTCGTAAAATTCAAACGCGTGAAGTGGCAGACGGGGTAGTGTGGTTTGACTTTGGCGCACTATGTGAAACAGCGCGTTCGCAGCTAGACTACATGGAGATCAGTCGAATATACCATTCTGTTCTACTTTCAAATGTAAAAGAAATGGGGCAGAACAATGATGATGCTGCTCGTCGATTTATTGCTATGGTTGATGAATTTTACGAGCGCAAAGTAAAGTTGATCATTTCAGCGGCAGTCCCTTTGGATCGACTTTATACCACAGGTACATTAGGTTTTGAGTTCAGACGGTGCATCAGTCGACTGCAGGAAATGCAAAGCCACGAGTATCTGGCCGAACCGCATATTCCTTAGGTGAGTTAAAGTAGGTTTGGTTTAAAGCAGCGTGTTTTAACAAAAATAGACTTATTGCTTAGATTTACATAATTTTGTTCATTTTTTAGGTGATCTTTCTTTGTAAATCTGTATAATCCCGCGCCTACCCACCGTTACTAACCTTATTGCTTTAGCCGGCATTAGGTTACGCACTCGAAGGGGTGCAAATGAAATGGGGTATTTTGTTGTCAAATGACAGCAACTTACTGGCTTAAAACTTTAATTTATTAGGTTCTAGATAATGAAAACCTTTACTGCAACACCATCTACCATCACTCGTGATTGGTATGTTGTCGATGCTGAGGGCAAAACCCTTGGTCGTATCGCAACAGAAATTGCTCTACGTTTACGTGGCAAGCATAAGCCTGAGTACACTCCGCACATGGACACTGGTGATTACATCATCGTTGTTAATGCAGAGAAAGTAACTGTTACTGGCAACAAAGGCCAAGGTAAGATTTACTACTCTCACTCTGGTTACCCAGGTGGTATTAAAGATATCAATTTTGATGACTTACAAGCTAAAAAGCCTGAAATGATCATCGAAAAAGCAGTTAAAGGCATGTTGCCTCGTGGTCCTCTTGGCCGTGCAATGTTCCGTAAACTTAAAGTGTATGCTGGCGCTGAACATTCTCATGCTGCACAGCAACCACAAGTTTTAGATATTTAAGGAGCATATACCAATGGCTAATACTCAATACTATGGAACAGGTCGTCGTAAGAGCTCAACAGCTCGCGTATTTCTTCGTCCAGGTACAGGCAACATCTTAATTAACAAGCGCACTATCGAAGATTTCTTTAGTCGTGAAACGGGTCGTATGGTTGTTCGTCAACCATTAGAATTAACTGAAACATTAGGTAAATTTGACCTATACGTTACAGTTAAAGGTGGCGGTACTACAGGTCAAGCTGGTGCAATTCGTCACGGTATCACTCGCGCACTTATCGAATTTGATGAGTCTTTACGTCCTTCATTACGTCAAGCAGGTTACGTTACTCGTGACGCTCGTAAAGTTGAACGTAAGAAAGTGGGTCTACATAAAGCACGTAAGCGTCCACAGTTCTCAAAACGTTAATATTTATATTACGTTTATCAAATCAAAAAAGTCTGCTCTCGCAGACTTTTTTTTTGCCCCAAGGATGGGGCAACACCCGGTGGGCATGGATGGCCAAAGAGGGTGTTCATAAGTCATTTGATTAACGTTTTTATGCCAGTATTTAAACCCGAACGTGTGTCACCCGTCTGCACTTTTTGTGTTTCGAATTATGGGATAAATATTTAAGTTGTGCATTTTTAGCGCATAAAATAATGACCCGTTTGGTGGTACGTAAAAACTCCGCCATAGTCGTACAAATGAAATTTTGAGGCTGTTTGGTTACTAGCCGCCAAGTTTTTTGATGAAGTCAAAAGTGTTCAGTGACTCAACAAAGAGCAAAACGTTAGGAAAATAGACAGATCTCGACTTAACTAACTGGTTAAAATGTAGCCGTTAATGGCATAATCATTAAGTATTTGAATTTTTCTAACCTATCTTTGTATATTGCCTTGTTTTACATAGGGCTTTTTCGGTAGAATCGTAGAAATTACAAGAATTTTAAGAACCAGCTACAATTAGTTGACTCTTAGACGCTTTTTAATCCTAATCGCGGAGAAAAATTGGATGAGCAATGCGCCCGTAGACAATAGTCGTCGTCGTTTCCTTACCGCCGCCACCTCAGTTGTAGGTGGAGCTGGTGTGGTAGCTGCGGCAGTGCCTTTTATTGCTTCTTGGAACCCGAGTACTCGAGCTAAATCAGCCGGTGCTCCAGTGGAAGTAGATATTACCAAAATAGAGCCGGGTCAATTGATCCGCGTTGAATGGCGAAGCAAGCCAGTTTGGATCGTTTATCGAACCCCTAAAATGTTAGAGCAAATTTCTAGCATTTCAGAAGACAATCTAAAAGATGCTAATTCGACAGCAGACCAGCAACCAGAATATGCCAGAAATGCGTATCGTTCTAAAAAAGAAGAAATCTTTGTTGCAGTTGGTATCTGTACTCACCTAGGTTGCTCACCAAGTTATCTGTCTGATGGTTATCAGGAAATTGTTGAAGGCCAAGACTCTGGATTTTATTGCCCTTGTCATGGTTCAAAATTTGACATGGCTGGACGTGTATTTAGCGGTGTACCAGCGGGGGCAAATCTACAAGTTCCGCCTCACTACTTTGTCAACGATACAACGATCTTGATCGGTGAAGATGGAGGAGCTGCATAATGTTTAAAAATTTAGTTGAATGGATTGATGCTCGCATCCCAATGACACGTACATATGAAATGCACATGTCAAAATATCCTGCGCCTAAAAACATGAACTTTTGGTACGTATTCGGTTTTTTAGCGACTATCGTTTTGGTAAACCAATTGGTTACTGGTATCTGGTTAACAATGAGTTACGAACCATCTGCAGCGGGCGCATTCGCCTCTGTTGAATACATCATGCGTGATGTTGAATATGGTTGGGTTATTCGTTATATGCACTCTACTGGCGCATCGGCGTTTTTCGTAGTGGTTTATCTGCACATGTTCCGTGGCTTAATGTATGGCTCTTATCAAAAACCACGTGAGTTATTGTGGTTGTTTGGTATGTTCATCTACCTTGCACTTATGGCTGAAGCCTTTATGGGATACCTACTTCCTTGGGGTCAGATGTCTTATTGGGGTGCTCAGGTAATCATCGGACTATTTGGTACTATCCCAGTCATTGGTGAAGACCTTGCGTTATGGATCCGTGGTGACTACGTCGTATCGGGCGCGACATTAAACCGTTTCTTTGCTCTACATGTTATTGCATTGCCTTTAGTTATCGTTATTTTGGTTTTCCTTCATATCGTTGCATTACACGAAGTGGGTTCAAACAACCCTGATGGTGTCGATGTTAAACGTCCTAAAGGAACCGTAGCTGACGAAGACAAAACAAAATTCGAATTCCATGAATATTACACGTCGAAAAAAGATTTACTCGACGATGTTGTTCCATTCTTCCCGCATATGGTGTTGAAAGACTTGATGGCGTTTGGTGTATTCTTGTTTATATTCACCTACATCATGTTCTTCAATCCAGATTTTTACGGTAAGTTTATTGAACACCCTAACTTTGAACCGGCTAACAATCTTAAAACACCAGAGCACGTATTCCCGGTTTGGTATTTCACTCCGTTCTACGCGATATTGAAGGCTGTTCCAGATCCATTCGGTGGCATGGTTACAATGTTTGCTTCAATTATCTTGTTAGCGTTAATTCCTTGGATCGATCGCGGTAAAGTTCGCTCATGGCGTTACCGTTGTGGTTTACACAAAGTGAACCTAATTATTTTTGCAATGGTATTTATTGTTTTAGGTTATCTCGGGGCGACCCCAGCGACACCGTTTAAAGAAACCATGGCGAAACTATTCACCATAGCCTACTTTATGTTCTTCGTGGCGTTATGGTTGTACAGTAAAAACGAAAAGACTAAACCATTGCCTGAAAGGATCACAAAATAATGAAAAAGTTTATTAAGACTCTTGGATTGTTAGTTGGTTTAGTTTCAACGTCTGCATTTTCAGCAGGTGGTGGTCATTTACCGTATACAGTAGATATTGATTTAACAGATAAGGCATCTCTTCAAAATGGTGCTAAAACGTTCATGAACTACTGTTTAGGCTGTCACCAAATGCAATACCAACGTTACGAACGTACGTTTAACGACTTAGGTATTCCACTTGATCTTGGTTTAGAGCATTTAGTTTTTACTAAAGGCACAAAGATTGGTGAGCACATTAAAAATGCGATGCCAGCGGATGACGCCAAAAAGTGGTTTGGTGCTACACCTCCTGATTTAACTTTGGAAGCACGTTTGCGTGGTCCAGATTGGATTTACAGCTACCTAAAATCTTTCTATGTTGACCCTTCACGTCCATTTAACGTGAACAACACAGTATTTAAAGATGTTGGTATGCCACATGTATTGCAAGAACTACAGGGCGTTCCTACAAAACAAGAAGTTTTTGAAGAACGTTTAATCGACGGTGAAATGAAACGTATCTCCCTTGGAGAGCAAATTGTTGTTGATGGTTCTGGTGAGCTAAGTGAAGATGAATATGACGTTGTCGTTCGAGATTTAACAAATTTCATGGTTTACATAGGTGAACCAATGATTTTAGAACGTGAAAGCATGGGCTGGAAAGCCATGTTATATAGTTTCATATTCTTCGTATTTGCAGTGCTCTTGAAGAAAGAGTACTGGAGAGATATTAAAAAATAGTAATACTTTAATATTCAAGTAGTTAACTATTCTAAAGTATAAAAAGGGGTGTTTAACCCCTTTTTGCGTAATTTAATTTAAGTGGCGAAAGCCCTAAATTTATGGAGATTTAAATGGCAGTGTCTGCAAACAAAAGAGCAGTAATGACCTTATTTTCTGGTGCTAACGATATGTATAGCCACCAGGTCCGCATAGTGCTAGCAGAAAAAGGTGTCAACGTTGATATTCATTATGTAACGCCTGACAACATGCCTGAAGATTTATATGAAGTTAATCCGTATGGTAATGTTCCAACTCTAATTGATAGAGAACTAGGCCTATACAGAGCAAATATCATTAACGAATATCTTGACGAACGTTTCCCTCATCCACCACTGATGCCTGTTTATCCGGTTGCCCGTGGTCGTTGTCGGTTGATGATGGATAGAATTGAGCAAGATTGGTATTCGTTAACGCGTAAAATTGAAGCTGGTGATGATTCAGCTCGTCAAGAATTGAAAGAGAGCATTTTAGCAATCGCGCCAATTTTTGCAGAACAGCCATATTTCATGAGTGAAGAATTCAGTCTTATCGATTGCTATTTAGCACCATTATTATGGCGTTTGCCTTCTTGGGGCATCGAGCTTGAAGGCATTGCGTCTAAAGAAGTTAAAACGTATATGCTACGTGTATTTGAACGTGAATCTTTCCAAGCATCTTTAACAGATGTTGAAAAAGATATTCGCGCGACGTACTAAGTCAAGATGGATAATTTGACGTCAAATCGCCCTTATTTGTTGAGGGCGTTTTATGATTGGATTTTAGACAACGACTGTACACCGTATATTGTTGTGGAAGCCGATTTACCGCATGTAAGTGTACCGCCTCAAACCGTCAAAGACGGACAGGTGGTATTAAACGTGAGTCCTGGTGCTGTCAACGCGTTAAATATGGATAAAACACAATTAACCTTTTCTGCTCGATTTGGTGGTGTGCCGCATGACGTTTATATCCCTATGTATGCCATAAGTGCTATCTACGCTAAAGAAAATGGTGCCGGAACTATGTTCCCGCCAGAAGATTTACCAGATGATCTAGAGCAAGATTTAGATGGTGATCCATTAACGACTCCAAGTGCTGTTACTGAGGTTGAATCTGCTGGAAAAGCAGCTGATGAGCCCAAAAAACAGAAACCTAAAGTAAGTCATTTGTCTTTAGTTAAGAAGTAAAAAACTTCAAAGTAAAAACCGCCTTCATGGCGGTTTTTTTATGCCAAAACACTAGTTTGCGATTTAGACATTGCCTGCTAATTTAGTGACATAAAGTTGCAGAGCAGCTTTTAATGAGTCAAATCCAAATTGACTAAAGTTTATCTCGCTTATTTTTATCCATTTTGCTGCAATTAACTCATCATGTTGGATAGTAATGTCTGGCTTAGCATCTAGTACGGCATAAAAAGTGGTGTCGACAGTGTGATACGTAATTGAATCGTAAAGGTACGTGTTTGAGCCTGAGCAGAGATATTTCCAATTAGTAATCCGAATACCTAGCTCTTCTATTGTTTCTCGTGTGAGGGCTTGCTCAAGTGTTTCGTCAAAGTCGGTAAATCCCCCAACTAAATCTAGGCAGCCTGCGGCGGGTTCTTTTTTTCGTACGTTTATTAAAATTTCATCCCCGACATGAATAATACCCGCTACGGCACTAGCCGCGTTATGAAAGTAGGTCTGGTGGCAATCAAGACACTTAAAGAATCGATTGTCAGGCATTTCAAAATGATGACTTTGGCAATAAGGGCAATTTTTAAAATTCATAATTAAGATATTTGAGACTCAGAGAATACTGACCCTAACACGAGTGCGTCGCCAGACACCAACAAAAACAAGCTAAGTAGTGCTTTCGACAAGTAAATTTATTGCGATATTAGCTTTGCAGTTGTCATTTAGGGCAATGGTAAAATAAGCCCAATTGCAACGGAAATCGAGTTGTAATCAAGTGATAGTTACCTAAAAAGTACAGTTTTTAAGTGTAAAACTTGCTTTATTCTTAGTGAACTTATACAAATTGCCGTTGTCGAATCACTAACTATTGAACAAGGATATTTCATGAGATTCATCCCGTTAATTTTATTTTTTGCCGTTTTTTTATCGCCTTTTGTTCTTATTGCAGAGGGACAACCCAGCTTTCCGTTTTTGAGTGTGGTTGGTCATGCTGAATATGAAATACCGCCAGATAAGTCAGAGGTCAGTTTTCGGATAGTTACGTTCGCAGAAGAGTCAGAAGATGCCGTTAAAAAAATCGTCTATATTTCTAATCATGTGAACAAGATTATTACGGAATTGGGTATCGACCCTAAACATGTTAATTCGTTTGATATAACAAAAAAAGCAAAGCGTTTTCGCCATAGAGAGTCTCAAAACGAACTTCAGATTTTGGGCTACGAGATGAACCAAAATTTTAATGTTGTGATATTTGATCTATTGGCATCAGAAAAACTGGTGAATAAACTGTTAGTCCTCAACGGAGTTGAAGGCATTAACGTTACGTTTGACTTACAAAGCCGAAAAGAAATAGAGCAAAAGTTGTCAGTATTAGCCGGTAAAGATGCCAAACAACGCGCAGAAAACCTCGCATTGGGAGTTGGCGCTACCATTGGCTCTGTTTATTCGGTTAGAGAGCAGGGGCGAAGTTATCAAGCATTCGGTGTTAGACAAAATTCTTCGATGAGAGAGAACTTGTCAATCAACCCGCCTGAAACGATTACAGTAACTAAGTCTATTGAGGTTATCTATCGTATAAATCCTTAGTTTTTTGTTACGGATTAGCCGGTTAACTTTTTGATATCCGACAGAGGAGTGTAAGTCGTTACTCGATTTTCATGCTGTATTTTGGATGGTTTGGAATTTTTTCTGCGAACTAAGAAATACAGACTATACTTTCTTTTTAATGTACCGACATTTAGCGAAACTATGCATTTCCGATGTTATTCACGTCAAAGGAAGCTAGTTATTAAGTGTTTTTAGATGGCGAACTCCTATTGGCAGCAGCGAAAAGCGATGAAGTAAAGCGAATAGAGCGCCAGTACACAGCGACATATAGAAGATCAGTCCATTGTTTTTTTGATATGTTCTTAGTAAGCACTAATTGTGACTACAACCTCACCAATAATAATAAGAGGGTTGTCTAATGGAGTGGAAGACTGTTACATCCACTGAACGAGATATAGAAAGTCATATTCGAATTAAAGAACGTGTCGCCTGCGACCACTTATTTAATGTTCAAGCGCTTTACGACATCCGCTTAAAAGATATTGTAATTTTTACAGTCGTATACATATTGCTCGCGAGATTTAGTCAAAGCTTTGCGATTGCACCTAGCCATGTCAGTCCTATTTGGATCCCTTCTGGAGTCTTGTTTGCATTAGCCTTAAAGTATGGTGTCCGTGTTTGGCCGGGGGTTTTTGTCGGCGTATTATTTAACAATATTTGGACCTATTCGAGCTCAACTGCATTAATTGATTCTTTGATAGCTGGGGTTTTTAATGGCATAGGTGATGTTTTTAGCATCATTGGATCTGCCGCACTTATTTATCATTTAACCAAAACAAATAACCCATTGCATCGCAAACTACATTTTGCCATTTTTGTCGCTGTCGGGGTCATATTAGGGCCCCTAATTAGCGCTTTGTTTGGCGTATTGGGGCTATCTGTTTTTGATTTTATTGGTTATAAAGATTTGATCAATATGTTTTTTACTTGGTGGGTTGGTGATGCTGTTGGCGTATTGGTATTTACGCCATTATTGATCTCTTGGTTTAATCCTGAACAGATTCATCATAACCATAGCGCTTTGGTGTTCTTTATTATTGCGTTGCCCGCTAGTTTAGCGACAGCAGCTATTTTTGACTTAATAATTATGCCTATTGAATTGATGTTCTTGAGCACTATTATGTTGCCGATGCTGTTAGTTACTATGGTGCATTATGGGCAGCGCATACTTTTTACAATTCAACTGATTGTGTTAGCAATCGCGGTTACTGCAACATCACAAAATTTAGGCCCTTTTGCCGTGGGGGACAGCAACCTGTCTCTTATTCAATTGCAGTGGTTTGTTGCTATTTTTTCATGCTCCATTTTTGGTCTAGCGGTAGTGACCTATGAAAATCAAAATGCCAAAGAAGTCATTTTTGAAAAAATGAAGGAGCTAGAAAAATTATACCGAACGGATAACTTAACCGGCGTCGCAAATCGGCATCTCATCACAGAGTTTATTAATCGTGAATTTTCACGTATGGCTCGCACCAACCTACATTTTGGGGTGATATTAATCGATCTGGATAATTTCAAACTTGTAAACGACAAGTTTGGGCATAACGTTGGCGATCAGGTATTAATACAAATGTGTGAAGCGATTCAACTGCAAATCCGAACAAATGATTTGCTCGGGCGTTGGGGCGGCGAAGAGTTTATTGTGATTTGTGACAACATTGACCGAGATGGTTTGATGCATGTAGCTGAGAAAATAAGAATTATGATTGAAAATTCTACATTTGAACAATACCTCAGTCTAACCATCAGTTTAGGCATAACACTAGCGGATCAAAACGATACGATAAATACGTTAACAAAACGCGCAGATGATGGCTTGTATACTTCGAAACGGAATGGTAAAAATTGCTCTACCTATGTCGATGGTAGTCATAGTGATTTATCAACGACCACGAAATAATTGTTTTGAAATACGAGAGCTCTGTAATGGAATTTGACAAAGAGAAATACAAAATTTGGAAGTTACCTCACCCAATGTTAATACACTGGGTAGTAAACCCTGGGCTAGCTTTTAATGAGCTTATCCTAGGACAACGAATTCCTAAGATAACCTTAATTGATAAAACCAGCGACGCCCCGTTAATGGAGCGGCAATATATTCCCTGTCCACACTGCAATACGATTCACAATGGCTTGTTATGGGCTAAACGAGGCGCCTATAAAAACTGGTTTGGGTTTATGTGCCCTACATGTGAAAACGTCATTCCATGCCTTTGGAACTTTACAAGCTTGGTTCTATTGGCTATTACCTTTCCGATTTGGGGTTGGTTTCGTAAACCGTTAAAAACAAAGTGGTTGAAGTTTAAAAAGGCAGAGTTACTAAATAGTCCCGAAGCTGAACTTCCAACAGCAAAACAAACGCCTTGGCTGAAAATGGGTCTTATTTATGGCGCATTAATGTTTTGTTTTACCGCTGTACCAAAGATCGTTAGTGGTGAATTGACCTCGACAGGTATTGCCGTGCAAGTGGGTATTTGGCTCCTTGCTGGCTTGGCATTTGGTGGTGTAATGAAATTGGTATTAGGCTGTAGTAAAGTGCAATAAGGGCTGGTGCTTTATTGTGCATTTGAAAGTAGGCTACCTTTTTGGATAAAGTCGTCACCAAAGATAGAACAAAATAGGTAAATAAAAACCCGCTCAAGTCAGCGGGTTTATTGTATTTACGTACTTATAACCTATTTAATTAAATCAAATTTCTCGCGTAATACGTCGATGATTTCTTGTTTTGGATCCGCAGATAAAACGATTTTCTCACCAGTTATTTTTTCTGCAATATTGCGATAGGTTTCTGAAATTGCCATGATAACGTCTTTTGGTAAATCATTGTCTCGTGCTAATGCTTCGCGTTCAGGCATACGGTTTTTATTGAGTAAGATATCTGGATCTGGAAAATAGTTTAACAAGGTCTGTCTAAAACCTTCTTTAGAGTTTTCTACAACTTTACCATCACGGTAACTTGGTCCATCCCAAATACGCGATGAGTCTGGGGTTCCGACTTCATCCATATAGATCAACTTATCGTTACCTGATGCGTCTTTGACATAGCCAAATTCAAATTTAGTATCGACAAATACTTGGTCAATTTGCTCCAGAGCGTCGCTTATAAGGTTGAACCCTTCCTTTAGTAACACTTCATAGCGAGCGACATCTGATTCTTTTAAGAAGTTAAAAGCTTCGTAGTTTTCTAAAATATCCTGACGTCGAATATTTACGTCATCGGCTTCAGGCACATTAGGGATCCCTTTTAGAATACCTTTTGTAGACGGCGTAATTAATATTTCAGGTAACTTTTGATCTTGTTGTAAATTGTCAGGCAAGGCGATGCCACAAAATTCGCGTTCACCTTTTTCATAACTGCGCCACATCGAGCCTGTTATATATTGACGGGCAATGGCTTCAATCATGACAGGTTTTGCTTTTTGCACTATCCAGACAAATGGATGGGGGATATCCAAAATGTGGCTATCAGCTAATCCCTGTTCTTTAAATAATCGGAACCAGTGATTAGAAACGGCATTTAGTGCAGCGCCTTTCCCTGGAACACCTTTGATCCCTCCTTCACCGTGCCAGATGCAATCAAATGCCGAGATGCGGTCACTGATAACCATAATGGCCAAAGGAGCGTCAGATTGAACGTCATAGCCTTTTTCTGCAATCAGTCGTTTGCTGTCTTGCTCGGTAAGCCAATAGACGGAACGTACTTTTCCGCTATGCACAGGCAGGTCGGTTTTTATTGGAAGATCATTATTAACTGCTAAAACGGAACTGGCTAAGCTCATTTGGGATCCTAAGGTGGTAACGAAGAGTCGATTTTGCGCGAATTTTAGCAAATGCAGCGAACAACAAAAAGACTACAATGCAGTCTTTTTGTCGAACTTAGTGTTAATTTTACAATTTAAACTTAGATGCCGCTTCAAGTAGGTCGTCAGACAGAGTATGCAGACTCTTAGAAACGTCACGAATGTCGTCTAGGGCTTCTAATGAATCACCGATTGAATGGTTCATGTCGTCAACGTTTTGGGTAACGGTTTGCGCGACCATAGTTTGCTGCTCGGTTGCGGTGGCAATTTGGGTATTGAGCTGATTAATCGTTTGAATATGCGTCGCAATTTTATTAACTGATTCACCGGTCTGTGCTGCAAATTCTTCATTTCTTTGTGCTTGCGTACTGGCACTTTCCATTGATTCAACCGACGCACTTGCTGCCTCTGTTAGGGCATTAAGCAATTCTCTAATTTCCGTAGTCGATTTAGATGTACGACTTGCTAATTCTCTTACTTCATCAGCAACCACGGCAAAACCACGGCCTTGTTCGCCTGCACGGGCAGCTTCAATAGCGGCGTTTAACGCCAATAAGTTTGTTTGTTCAGCGATAGAAGTGATTACATCTAAGATTTTGTTTACGTTCTGCGTATCTTGAGCCAGTTTATGAATGACGGTAGACGCCACTTTAATTTCGTTATTGAGCGCTTGCGACACGGCCATAGTTTGATTCAAAATTTCAAGGCTTTGAATTGCTTCTTGTTCTGCGTTAGTAGTCGCGGTTGCCGCTTCATTAGCCGAATTTGTTATTTCAGCAACACTTTGGCTCATTTCAGTCATGGATTGTTTAACATGAGTCGAGTCTTCGCCTTGTTTATGCATGGCCGATTCTGCAACTTCCATTCGTTGGATTAATCGAGTGGAGTTGTCCAATAATGGTTGAACCACCGACATAACGTCACTAATAGACCCTCTTAATACCGCCATGAAACGATTAAAGTTGCGCGACATTTGGCCAATTTCGTCATTGCTTTCAACAACTAACGTGGACTTTAAATCACCGTCACCATCGGCTAACTCGCGTAAGGTTTCCGCTGCTACTGATGCGGTTTGTTTAATGCCTTTACCGATGACAATGCCTAATCCAACAATGATAAACACGAGAACAACAGATACGAGAACACTGGTGAAAATGGCGTTTTCTGATCGGGTTTTGGAATCTTCGGCCAACTGTGAATATTTATTGTCAGACTGTTTTTTGTATTGCTCTAAATTGCTTGTCAGTTGTTCAAAAAGGTCCGACTTAACTTTAGCTTTTTCTTGAACCACCGCAAAATCGACGTCACCTGCAATAAAGCTTTTGACGATGACTTTGGCAATCTCATTGTAGTCTTTTAGTGTTGATTTAAATTCGTTGAGTTTGGCGCGCTCCGCGGCCTGCTCGAGACGTTGAATAGAGTCGATGTTTTTTAATAAGCGCTCGTATTGTGCTTCTGCGCTATTAATTAAGTCTTCATCACCAAACGTAACTGCCTGGGTGTAGGTTTCATCTATTTTGTTGATAATAAAAGAGTTAGCGGTAGATAACTGGGCTATTTCATATCGGCTGTTTTTTAGTTCATCTAAGTTTTTATTATTGGCACTGATGGCAGTTGCATTTAAGACGATAACCACAATTAGCGCTACAAGTGCAATAACTGTAATGACATTTATTTTAATAAAGACACTTAGATTTTTAAAATTGTCCACGTGATCAAACCCTTTAATATCCGGAGGCGTTGTTTTTTATCGACCCAAGTGGTCATTTCTTTAGTCTAATTATTAACTATGCATTAAAAAACAGCCTACTTCATAATAATCAAAAAAATTAGTTAACAACATATAGTTATAGTTGAATAAAGGGGAGTGTAAAGTGCAGATGGGATGAATCGAGGTAAAAATAGGATTTTTACCTCGATTTTAAATTTTTGTTACGAACGAATACCAATACCACGATTTATTAACATCATTGCGATGGTGAAAAATATCACAGCAAAGCCAATGATCATTGCAAATGCGAATGTTAAATTGACGTCAGTTACGCCCAAAAAACCATAACGAAAGGCATTAACCATATATACGATTGGATTAATCTTTGACACGGTTTGCCAAACTTCAGGTAATAAAGTCAGGCTATAGAAGACACCACCGAGATACGTTAGAGGGGTAAGCACAAATGTTGGTATGATTGATATGTCATCAAATGTATTGGCAAAGATGGCGTTAATTAACCCCGCCAACGCAAAAACCATCGCCGTGAGCAGTACTGTTGAGATTAATACAAAGTAGCTATGAATATGAATATCAACAAAAAATGTCGCAACGAGCGTTACGATAATGCCCACTAACAAACCACGTAACATACCACCACCAATATAGCCTAAAACAATAATGTAATTAGGCACAGGTGCAACGAGCAACTCTTCAATGTTTCGTTGAAACTTGGCACTAAAAAATGAGCTCGCTACGTTTGAATAGGAATTTGTAATTACAGACATCATGATCAAGCCTGGCACTATAAAGGCCATGTAATCAAACCCGCCCATTTGGCCAATGCGCTCGCCTATTAGGCTACCGAAGATGACAAAATAGAGTGTCATAGTTATCGCTGGTGGGACTAAGGTTTGAACCCAAATACGGAGAAATCGTGTGCATTCTTTAATTAAGACGGCATTAAGCGCGACTGAATATTTGCCAATCATGATTTGTCTCCTTTGTTCGCTTTTTGTTGTTTGCCGTCTTCTACAAGTTTGACAAATAATTCTTCAAGTCGATTGGACTTATTGCGCATACTCAATACTTGGATATTCTGATTGGTTAATTGAGTGAATACGTCGTTAAGGCCCTTTTGTTTTTCCACCGACACTTCAATTGTGTGGTCGTCGATAATAGAGTAAGTAAAATCGGTTAACTCTGGCGCTTGGCTAAATTCAACCGTATCTAAAATGAAAGTTTCAATATTGAGTTTTGACAGCAAACTCTTCATATCGGTGTTTTCACCAATCTCACCTTTATCGATAATCGCAATGTTACGACACAGCATTTCTGCCTCTTCGAGGTAATGCGTTGTCAATATTATCGTGATGCCTTCTTTATTAATTTTATTTAGAAATTCCCACATACTGCGGCGGATCTCAATGTCTACACCTGCGGTTGGCTCATCTAAAATTAACAGTTTAGGTTCGTGCATTAAGGCACGTGCAATCATTAGTCTGCGTTTCATTCCGCCAGAAAGTGAACGTGCAGCGTCGTTGCGTTTTTCCCACAAATCAATCTGTTTGAGGTATTTCTCTGCTCGAATATGCGCTTCGCCGCGCTCAACACCATAATATCCAGCTTGGTTTAATACAATTTGTAAAACGGTTTCAAACTGATTGAAGTTAAATTCCTGTGGAACTAAGCCGATTTGCGCTTTTGCATCTTCAAGCTCGGTATCGATGTCGTATCCAAACACCTTTACTGAACCCGATGATTTATTCACAAGTGAACTAATAACGCCAATTGTGGTGGACTTTCCTGCACCATTTGGGCCTAACAGGGCAAAAAAGTCACCCTGTTCAACACTAAAAGTAACCCCTTTAAGTGCTTCTACCGTACGATTTTTAGAACGATAGGTCTTTTTTAAATCTGTTATTTCTAAGGCTTTCATATCGTTAAGTTTACTTTTTATTTGTATAGCCCCAACGTGGGACTAAAGTTTGTTCAATTCGGAGGTGGTCTAACATTCTGGCGACCATAAATTGCACTAAATCGTCAATGGATTTTGGCTGATGATAAAACCCAGGTGCTGCGGGCATTATAGTGACCCCCAACCTTGAAAGCTTTAACATATTTTCTAAATGGATAGCGGAAAAAGGTGTTTCACGGGGGACCAAAATAAGGTTACCACGTTCTTTTATAACCACATCTGCCGCTCGCTCAAGTAAATTGTCACTGGTGCCATTGGCAATGGCCGATAAAGTACCGGTGGAGCACGGGACTACGATCATATTTTTAGGTGCAGCCGAACCCGAGGCTGGGGGAGAAAACCACTGATCTTTTCCCAACACACAAATTTGCCCAGTGGCACTGTTGAAGTAGTTTTCGCACCATTGGCTAGCCTTTTCAGGGTGAGCGGGGATATCGAGTTCAACTTCAGTTTTAAATACCACTTTTGCTGCACTTGAAAACAACAAATAGATTTGATGATTGGCGGCAACTAACTGTTTAATTAGCTCTAAAGTATAAGGTGCGCCAGATGCACCAGTTACACCAATAGTCACTTCACCTGCAAATAAGCTCGGACCGGAATAAGGCTGTGTCATCTCATTCTCCATGGCGTTAGTTTGACGCAAATTTTGTATTTAATTGATTTGTAATTAGCTGGTGAATACCCGAAAACCCACCATTACTCATCACCACTATATGGTCATTTGGTTGGCAAATTTCAATCACACGTGCAACTAAACTTGATATTGACGTTTCGATAGTGGTTGGTGTTGTCGAGTTAGACAAATGTTCTGCCCAGTCTAAATCTTTTTCGAGAAACAGAAAAACCTGATCTGCGTTTTGCCACGAATCCGCTAATGTATCTTTATGCACACCCATTTTCATTGTATTTGAACGAGGTTCTATGATGGCAATGATCCTGCGTGTCCCTACTTTTTGGCGAAGTCCAGCGAGAGTGGTATTGATTGCTGTTGGGTGGTGGGCAAAGTCGTCATAAACTTCAATGTTGTGCTGATTGTAAATTAGTTCCATGCGTCGTTTGGGGCTGATGAAGTTCGAAAGTGAAGCTATCGCTTGCGCTGTTGTCAGCCCAGCATGGTGAGACGCTGCCAAAGCCATTAACCCGTTGTCGACATTATGTTGACCCGTTAATGTCCACGCCACTTGACCTACCAATGTTTGTTGGTAATAAACGTCAAATCGACTGCCGTCAGTTCGGCCTTCACTATTAGGCATAAGCTTTGCCTGCCAGTCGGCATGATCACCGACTAATTCAACATCGCTCCAGCAACCGAGTTGAAGTGTTTCGGTTATCGCATTTACATGTTTTGGTGCAATGATTTTACCGGTTGAAGGCACAGTCCGAACCAAGTGATGAAACTGGGTTTGGATAGCGCTTATGTCTGGAAAAATATCAGCGTGGTCAAATTCTAAATTATTGATCGTGACCGTACGTGGTAAGTAATGCACAAACTTAGAGCGTTTATCAAAAAATGCAGTATCGTATTCATCGGCTTCAATAACAAAAAATGGAGACTTTCCGGCACGGGCCGAAACCGAAAAATTGCCAGGCACCCCGCCAATGAGGTAGCCAGGTTCTAGTCCTGCGTCTTCTAACAGCCAGGCAATCATGCTTGAAGTTGTGGTCTTGCCATGCGTTCCACTCGAAGCGATAACCCAACGGTCTTTAAGAAGGTGGTGTTTTAGCCACTCTGGACCAGATGTATAAGGTATGTTTCTATCAAGGATATATTCTACAGCTGGATTGCCCCGCGAAAGGGCATTGCCGATTACGACAACATCAGGTTGAGGGTCAAATTGGCTCGTGTCCCAACCTTGGGTTAGTTCAATGCCTAATTGCTCTAATTGAGTCGACATGGGTGGGTAAACATTTTGATCAGAGCCCGTCACTTTATGACCTAGCTCTTTGGCAATAGCCGCGATTCCGCCCATGAAGGTACCGCAGATCCCGAGAATATGTATATGCATGATTTTATTACATGATGGAGTTTGTAACAGGATAACAAAAAGGCGACTTGTTCGTCGCCTTGGTTTACATTTTTTTCTAAATTGGCGAACCTGGCGGCAACTTAGGTGCTTTAATTAACGGCTGCCATTTACGGTGTTCTAAATACCAGTCAATGTGGTGCTGCAACAAATAAAGTGTCGTGTCACTGTGAGCTGTTTTCTCGACAATCGACACGGATAACCAATTTGACATACCTTTTATGACTTTCAGCGTTGCCGCTTTTATTTCAATACTTGATGATTCATTGGTTAATAAGGTCATTAGATTTTCAACCGTTAATGCCGATAATCTCTGATAAACGGGAGCTTGGCTACTATCCGTTGGCAGTGTTTTTACTGTGCTATCAACAATCGTT
This sequence comes from Psychrosphaera sp. 1_MG-2023, assembly GCF_030548245.1. NCBI lineage: Bacteria > Pseudomonadati > Pseudomonadota > Gammaproteobacteria > Alteromonadales > Pseudoalteromonadaceae > Psychrosphaera > Psychrosphaera sp. 1_MG-2023. Next base: position 13,239 of record NZ_JAUORW010000019.1, on the reverse strand, counting down.
TGCAAGTATTCGGTGAGCGACCAGTTGCTTTGATCTTGGCTATGTTGAAACGCAATTCGGTTTAGACGAGCAGGGTCTAATATGGCCTGCAGCGTATGTTGCGCGTTGGCGCTTGCTAATGTTATTGGATCAAAAACTAAACCCATTTTTGATGGCGCACTTTCCCTATTCTTATAGCTGCCATAGGCTTTAGGTGTAATTAGGGTTAAGGCTGTTTTAGGTATGGTTAGATTATCAAAAGTTAACGTGGCCATGAGCTGCTCTAAAGCAAAACGTTGACGTAAAGACGTAACATTGCTGATGCCGTGGTTTTTAGCGCCTTTAATTTCGTAATGATAGTCCACGCCGCCAATGAGTTTTGCTGCAGCAGTGACTTGGAATCGATGAAATAAGTAAATAGGGACTAAAATTTCTTGTAAATCACTTAATGGTTGGTTTGCCGCTAAATTGTTAAGGCCAAACTGAGCTAGGGCAACCTTTCTTATTTCTAGCATACGTTGTAGTTCAATTGCAGGATCTTGACCATTATCCCATAAATGCCCATCTGGATTAGCACTACTCATCGCCCGTGCATCAGGGTCCGACATATAGCGTAAGCCGGCATTTTTTGCTTGTTCGACAAGTTTTGCAAGAGCTTCGGTTTCGTTGCCATCCTTACCAAACTCGGAATAACCATACTTGATGACATAGTGATCCCAGTCACCGACACCATGGGTATAGGCTTGCGAAAGGTCTATTTTTCCGTCAATAAGTACTGCATTTGGATGTGGGTAGTCCATCACAGAGGCGCGCTTATTAACCGACGCCGAAAAGTTATGCGCTATACCTAACGTATGGCCAATCTCGTGCGCAGAAAGCTGTCTGATACGGTCCAAAGCCATGCTTTTTATCGCGTTTGTGTCGGGCTTGTCTGAAGTAAATGGTGCCGTAAGTCCCTGTGCGATGAGATAGTCTTGGCGCACACGTAGTGAACCTAATGTCACATGGCCTTTAATAATTTCTCCGGTTCTGGGATCTATAACCGATGCACCATAACTCCAGCCTCGCGTAGCGCGATGAACCCACTGAATCGTATTGTAGCGGACGTCCATTGGATCGGCATGGGGCGGTAACATTTTTATTTGAAAAGCATCAATGTATCCGGCGCTTTCGAACGCTTTATTCCACCATTTTGCACCGTCTAATAATGCCGTTTTAACAGGTTCTGGCGTACCTGGATCAAGATAATAAACAATTGGTTTTATGGCCTGGCTCTTTGCCTTATTTGGGAAACGTTTTTGTAATCGATGTCGAGGGATATATTTAACGTCCATAGATTGGTCTAGTGAGGCTGAGTAATCTTTATGGGATACGCTCCAAAAACCACTGAATGGGTGAAATTTACGTGGTTTGTATTTATCGTCAGGCAATTCAATTAAAGAATGACGCATGTGAACACTGAGCGCTGAAGGATCTGGTGCTATTTGTTTCACATATTTGCCAGCTTTGCTGCCCACAAATGTAATTATAGCTTCGAGTTCGGTATTTTTAGGGAACGCTTTACTGCTGCCAAAATCGACGGCACTTCTGGATTTATCAACACTGAAGGACCCCTGCTCTGTAGCGGTTAGTGTCGCGGAAACTTGGTGGATATCGCTTAAAAGAAAATCGGTGTATTCAATAAGAATGGAACCGCGAGTCTTAGCCTTTATTTCAAATCCTTGAATGATTGAAGTGGCAAATGCTTCTTCAACGCTTTTTTGTTCTGCACGATTTGTCGATGACGCTCGGTAGTCGGTATTTAGTTGCACCAATAATACTTTATTACCATGGCGTTCAAATTGAACCAAGCGAGTACGACCTAATTGACCGCGGTCTAAACCTATGTCGTTAGAGCCTAAACCGCTTGGAAGAGAACTTTGAAATAGGAAAGGTTTATTTTCTTTGTCAACGTTAAGAAATATTTTGCCGCTATCCTTGTCATAGTAGAAGTCATAATAACCTTCGATATGCAACATATCGCGCGTGAATTCGCCGACTGAGCTGACGGCAGCAAATAACTGAAAGGTTAAAAATAAAGTGGCTATACTTAAATAACGTAACCCGTGTTTCCAAAATCGCATTTGCTAACTTCCATCTTTTATCGGTTAATGTTTAGTGTGCATTATGTTGGGAGTGATTGGAATAACCAGACAATCGTTTTTAGTAAAAAGCTTATGTAATCGTGTTGGTAAACTTTCATGTTAGGCAACTTTTGACCTGCAAAGTCGACCATTTTGATGTATCATGTTCGGAAAATTTGGCGGAATATTAGTAGTCTCTGCGTCGGCAGAGGGAATTAAAAGGGCAAAACTTATATGCGTAGATTAGCACCAGTTTTAAGAGAAGACGGCGTAGAGCTAGATTTAATTTCATTAATAAGAACCATTTTAGCAGCGTGTAAAGATATTTCGTTTCGCGTAGGGCAAGCTGACTTAGCAGGTGTTTTAGGTTCAACGCTAGACGAAAATATTCAAGGCGAAACGCAGAAAAAATTAGACATATTGTCCAACCAATTATTAAAAGACATGCTGTTGGAATCTGGGTTTGTTCGTGCCATAGCCTCTGAAGAAGAGGACTTTGTAGTAGAAGGGATCCACGGTGGTCGTTTTTTAGTTGCATTTGATCCCTTAGACGGCAGCTCAAATATCGACGTAAACAGTCTTACTGGCACCATATTTTCTATTATGCCGGTACCAGCTGACAAACCGACAGATGAACCTATTACCGAGCAAGACTTTTTGCAACCGGGTCGTAATCAAGTCGCTGCGGGCTATGTAATGTATGGACCTTCAACTATTTTGGCACTTACAACGGGCAAAGGTGTGAAGTTTTATACCTTGGATAAAACCCATGGGTCATTTTTGCTGACACAAGAAGCCGTCACCATTGAAGAAGAAACTCAGGAATTTGCAATTAATAGTTCAAATCAGCATAAATGGGAAATTCCGATGCAGCGCTATATTCGGGACATTTTAGATGGTAAGCAGGGCATTCGTGGTAAAAACTTTAACATGCGATGGGTCGCTTGTATGGTTGGCGATGTGCATCGCATTTTATGCCGTGGTGGGATCTTCACTTACCCGGCTCACACTGACGAAGTAGATAAGCCATTTAAGCTTCGCCTTTTGTATGAAGCCAATCCGATGGGATTATTGATCGAACAAGCTGGTGGATTAATATCAACCGGTAGCCAGAATATTCTTGATATACAGCCAACTGAATTGCATCAGCGAGTGCCGGTTATTTTGGGTTCAAAACAGGAAGTATTAACCTGTTTGGACTACCATAATTATTAATTGATTTGGTTTCAAATATTGACCTAAAAGCATCCTTAATTGGATGCTTTTTTGTTTCTGGCATATTTGTTTCTGGTATAGATGAGCAATAATATTTGGACTTCATCTGGTCGGATGTGTTACTTTGCCCCACTAATGTAATTCGGTCATGCCGTGCTAACTGAGCGGTATTTTTCGAACATATTAATTATTTAAATCTTGTTGATAGGTGAAGGGTAATGTCTAAAAACTATGTGCTGTCCTTGTATAACAAAATGGGTAAATTACCTTTTGGTAAAAAATTGTTTAGTTTATTTGCTAGCAATAAAGCCCCGTATTTTAAGACCGTGTCTCCTTTGATCACAAAAGTGGTTCCTGGCGAATGTCACTGCCTAATCAAAAAGCGCAGAAAGGTCGAAAATCATATTGGCACTGTACATGTCATTGCTATAGCAAATGGTCTTGAAATGGCAATGGGTTTTATGGCGGAAGCATCAATACCAACCCATTTACGATGGATACCTAAAGGCATGGATTTACAATACACCGCCAAGGCCGGTAGTGATATTCGTTGCGTCGCTTTACTAGAGAATAATCAATGGCAAGTTGGCGACCTGCCAGTTGAAGTTACAGCGTTTGATGAAAATGATGTTGTGGTTGTTAAAGGGATTATCCACTTATGGGTATCTGAAAAACCGAAAAAATAACCAATGCTCGGTATTTAATCGGTTTTAAATAGGCCTCTGTTTTTATAAAGCGAGGCACTAATCAGCAAAAACGACAGTCTTGTTGCCTTTAACCATTACGCGGTGCTCTAGGTGGTATCTAAGCCCGCGTGCTAGTGCCTGCTTTTCACATTCTTTACCTTTACGCACCATGTCTTGTACTGAGTCACTGTGGCTTATTCTACTTATTTCCTGCTCAATGATAGGCCCTGCATCTAAGTCTGCTGTGACATAATGGCAGGTTGCTCCAATCAGTTTTACACCACGTTCATAGGCTTGATGATAAGGTTTTGCACCTACAAACGAGGGCAAAAAGCTGTGGTGAATATTGATGACTTGGTGAGCAAACTTTTGACATAAGGTGTCTGGTAAAATTTGCATAAACCTAGCAAGCACTATGGTATCGGCTTCGTAGTCAGAGACGAACTGTTCCATTTGACTAAATGCAGAGGTTTTGTCGGCCTTAAAATCGATATGGTGGAATGGAAGTTGATACCATTGAGCGTATTTTTCCATTTCTTTATGATTAGCAATAACCGCAACAATTTCACAGTTTAATTCGTTTTCATGCCAACGATGTAAGATATCAGTGATGCAATGAGATTCTTTACTGGCCATGAGCACAACTCGATTTTTTACGGCATTGTCGGCCAATGTCCAGTTCATATCGTATTGAGTCGCTATTGCATTGAAGTCATTCTGTAACTTGTCTTTAGTCGTGACTGTGGGATCAAAAATGATTTCGTGACGCATGAAAAACCATTTTGTTTCGCCATCAGTATGGTGATTTGCTTCGATAATCGAAATTTGGTGTTTCGCTAAAAAGTTACTTACTGCAGCGACGAGCCCAATTTGGTCCGGGCATGAAATAGTTAATGTTAATTTGTTCATAGTTTAATACTGCTTGTTTCCAATTTATCTATGATAACGCCCAATATGCCAATGTTTTAAGAATGCATCGACATATACTAGATCCCTTGCACTAACTTAACTGTTTTGGTCAGTGTTAGCTCCCGAGGGTTACTCGGGATTATTTTGTTCTGAACTTGCCTGCTCAGACAGCTTACGATTAAGTAAGTTTCGTAATACAGAACGTATCGATGTACTCGCATTTTTTCCGTTATAAACAGACAAATAAATCGCGTCTCTAATCTTTTTTATATCTCGAACATAACCTGCAACCGAAGCTGGTGGCATGGATTTTTGTTTCGTTTCATAATGATGTTTAACCGTTAACCTTTCTTTCTCAAAACTGATGTCTCTAACGTATTTGATAGATTCATTTTCGATAGTCAGTGGGTTGTTTTCAAATGTCCATTCCACCGTTTCTGGAAAAATAATATCTACTTGTTGTGAGACTTCTGAATGATGGTATAAACCCAGTGGAAATTTACGTTGAATGGTACTAGGTAACTGGGCATAACTCGACAGAAACTCACCGTATAATGGCGTGGTAACTCGATTATTTTCGATATGCCAAAATTCAGCTATTTTGAATTTACCTGTCAATTCGACAATGTTGTTGACTGTGTCATCTACCACTTTTATGTCGTCAACGACGCTGATCCCGTGGAAGTGTTTACTGTAAAAATCCAGATAATGCTTGGTGAACTCTGTAATTGATTGGGCGGCTAACGCGCCTCTTAAGTATTCTGCTTCGTGGCTGTGGAATTTAATCGACATCGTTAGATTGACGTCATCTTCATAACCACCTGTAGCTGCAAAAGTCTCATGCACATGGGTTTGTGAACGATGTTTAAATTGTGTTTTTAATTCAGTTAACGACTTTTGATTAGGCCTGATAACCAACGCTTGCTCAAAGCTAGAAACACCTATGTTATCCAACTTGCCTAATTGAAATGTTCTTGTGCCGTCAATCCAGTATTCTTTGCCATCAACGATGAAATAAGAAATAACATGATCAAAATGTCCTGGACTTGGTAAGTTATCGGCAATGGTTCCCCGTGATTGCATTGAAATCAGCGCTGGGTACGCTTCAATTCCCTGTTCGGTTAATAGGTAATTTAGCAACATGGTTTTGTCTTTACAGTCACCATAACGACGCTCAAACACTTCACCTGGTTTCGATGGGATATGGCTGTTCTGGCCGGTTTCAATTCCGAAGTAGCGGACATCGTTTTGGACAAATTTTATTGCAGCTTCAATGTACTCAAATTTATCCTTGGATGTCGCTTTTAATTCATTGACATATTGTTGCAGAATTTTTGAAGCTGAATTTTGCTGTTTGTAATGGATCAAAGCCCAGTCGATAACTGACTGCCAACTGTTAAATTCACTAAATTCGATAAATGGGTAAGGGGTAAAGCCTGCCGGATAACCTTGTTCATCTAAGATTGCGAGGTTATCTTTTTGAGCCCAGGAATATTCAATGGTTGTTGCGGTTTTGTTAACCACAGGCTCGCCCGAATGTTTGTGGACTCGATATTCTAAAGGTCGGTCAAGGTCGGTAACTAAGCGCATAAAGCTCGATTGCACAGCCACGCCCCATCCCAGCGAAAACGAAGCAAAATTATTGTCACCAAAAACTGGGTTTTTACCGTAGGTTGTAGATGCGTACTCAACAATATCGCCCACTCGGATGTCGGGAATAACAATAAAAACAGTGACTTTGCCGTCGTAAATGTTGTTATTAACTTGTTCTTCGCGTTGGAATAGTTCGATTTTACTGGTGCGAGTAAGATCCAGTGTGGTTGCGCCACGTTTAACTAAAATTTTATGCAAAGCAAATGTCTGGAATTCAGGATTAAACTGCATAGAAAGTTTAGACGCCTGTTCAAGGCTTTGTTCGGTTGTGACTTTTTGTGCGACTCGCGAGAAGCTGTCGTATCGACCCTCGGAGACATTAAGTTGCTCGTCACTTAGTAAGTATTGACTGCCCTGAGAAAGCTCCTTTTGTGGCTCTGGAACAGCTTGCTCTAATACCCAATCTGGTATTGGCGTAATTGAGTATTGAAATCCACCCGAGGTGAGAGGTTCATCTGAGGCAAATGCAATTCCGCTATTGGCCATTAACACAACAAACAAAATGCGAATTATCGAGGTTTTAATCATAATTTATGGTGCTCAGTAATAAAAAGTTTTGCAGGTTCGAATCCCAAGTTAGCGCTTTTTTGGACTAATTCTTGTCCTTTTAGCTCATTCTGTTTTGAGGTATCTGCCGTTTGAATAAAATATTTGCCTAATATAAACATGGCGTTTAAGTCGTTTTTAGACGACGCAAACTTGAGTAGGTCAATTTCGTTATCTGGAATTGCCTGTCTAGCTTCTACTGGAGGTTGGTAATGTTTTCCAACCGCTTGAATAATATTGATGTTTTGAGTGGCTTGCCACCATCCTGAAACTGCCTGAGTCGGTGAAGGGTGGCTTAGAATATTGTCTAAAACAAGCTGGTAAGCAGTGCTTTGATCACTTAGTTTGATGATTTGTTCAAGGCTTAGGTCAACCTGCTTAAATTCTTCTTCTGTCTCGCCGTATCTAAGTAAGGTGTCTATCAGCGTTAAGTGGGCTTCAAGCGAGCCACTTTCAGAATAAGAGACTAGCGGTTCGATGAGTTGTTGAAGTGCATTTAAATCGTGTTGTTGTAATGCAATGTCTGCCCGAGCGACCGCAATCAGTTGCCTTAGATGTTCTGGTTTTCCAAGGGTGTCGATGACATTTTGTGCTTCGTCTACTTTTTTGGCATTTAGCAGTTTTTTTACATCAAGGAGCACAATTGGCGCATGGCTTTGTTCGCGATAGGTTTGCAACGCTAAATTGGTCGACATCTGACGCGAGACGGGCTGGCTAATAGCACTTTTATGGATTGCATACATAAACTCAGAGTTATCAAAATACTGGTATCTGAATTTTTGAGTCAAGCGGTCGAAGGTGTGCATTTTGTAAATAAAGCCGACCTCGCCTAAGATGATTTCTGACCCTAAAAGGTCAAATCCAGCGGTATCAAGGATGACATATGCTTCATCAATTTCGCGAACTTTAACCGCATGGCGCGGCGTTTGACCATTATTTTCACCAATAAGCTGCGTTGCAATTGCTTTCACATTTGTCAATAACTGCTCCGCTTTAGCCGATTCTTTGGTTTCTAGTGCGCATCGGTATAACGACAACGTCGCCACTAAACTTGTGCGATTGAGTCGAATTGCATCAATGAGTCTGGACTGGTTCTCAGGGAGGCAGATTTGATTTCGTTCAACTGTGTCAAACGACCTGATAATATCGAGGTAATTTCCATAAACTTGGATGGAACCGAGTTGATTAAATTGCTCTAAAGCTAATCGCCACTGCTGAGGTGTTAATGTTTGAATTAGGTTTTTGTCAATTTTTGCAACGGTTTGTTGTTTCGTTGCTGAACAAGACGCTAGGGTTAGCACAATCGCGATTGCGGCTAAAATTCTGAACATTTCATTCCCTGAATTTGTGATAAGTATTCCCCCATACTAACCCGCGTAGACAGGATACTTCAATCTTAGACTGAATCGATTTAACTAAGGCGTTATATTTTTAGGTTAATTACTCGAATTTTGCGCTAATTTGGTTATAATTCGCGCCAATATCAAAACTACTTTTGTGAAGGTTTATCATGCCAAATTATGTTGTGGGTCATAAAATCCCAGATTCAGACTCTATCTGCTCTGCAATTGCATTGTCTTATTTGAAAACAACGTTGGGTGAACCAACTGTACCAGCGAGATTGGGTGAGTTGTCACCTGAGACGCTATACATATTGGACAAATTTGGCTTTGAACAGCCTGAACTAAAATTATCGTATGCGGGCGAGAGCTTATACATAGTCGACCATTCAGACCGCGTACAGGGTCCAGATGACATTGACGAGGCAACAATCCTAGGGATTATTGATCATCATAAACTTGGCGATATCACGACAAATGCCCCATTAGAATGTTGGATCCGTCCAGTAGGTTGTACGAATACCATCATCAAAATGATGTATGACTTCCATGATGTTGAAATTCCTAAAGATATTGCGGGTGCGATGATGTGTGCAATATTAAGTGACACAGTTATTTTTAAATCCCCAACGTGCACAACGGCTGACATTAAATGTGTAGAAGCACTCGCCGAAATTGCTGGAATTGATGATCCAAAAGAAGTTGGTATGGATATGTTCAAAGTAAAATCAGCGGTTGAAGGAACGCCAGTTCGAGACTTAGTATTACGTGATTTTAAAGACTTTAAAATGAACGGACAGTTGATAGGTATCGGTCAGCTGGAAGTTATCGACTTAGCGATTTTCGATGACATGAAAGCGGATTTAGAAGCCGATATTGCGGCACTAAAAGAAGAGGGCGGTCGTCATACTGTAATGTTGTTATTAACAGACATTATGAAAGAAGGCTCAGAAGTTTTGGTGTCTAGCGACGATGCGAGCATTGTTGAATCCGCCTACGGCGTTAAATTGGTCGACAATAAAGTATGGCTTGACGGTGTATTAAGCCGTAAGAAACAAGTTGTACCACCGTTGCAGGAAACGTTCGGCGCTTAATCGCAACATCCTGCTAAAAAGGCCGCTAAATAGCGGCCTTTTTTCTCTTAAATTTTGCGCAACTACTCTTGATCAACATTTTGGCTCATGGGGAAACAATTTTGAAATTATCTAATCCTTTTACTGCTTTACCACAGCAGCATGTCTTTTTGTTGGCAATGGCTTTTGTTATGCCCTTTGTCTTTTCTGTTTGGGTCACACTGCTAAATAACTTTGTTGTTGAAAAAGCGGCTTTTACCGGAGCAGAAATTGGCATGTTACAGTCAATTAGAGAGATCCCGGGGTTTTTAGCCTTCACCGCGATATACGTTTTGCTATTTATTAAAGAACAAAAATTTGCCATTTTGTCGTTAGGTTTATTGTCTTTTGGTGTTGCGATTACTGGATACTTTCCGTCAGAAATTGGTCTCTATTTAACCACGTTAGTTATGTCGATTGGCTTTCACTATTATGAAACCACGCAACAAAGTTTAACGTTACAGTGGCTACCAAAAGATCAAGCGGCCCATTTTATGGGTAAAGCATTAGCTATGAAGTCATTTGCGTCGCTACTTGCATTTGGTGGTATTTGGTTGGCGATGGAGTACTTTTCCGTTAGTTATGAGTCGACCTATTTGAGTGCCGGGGTCATTGGTGCTTGTATTGTTATTTGGTTGTTGATGCGCTTTCCAACTTTTGAACAACCACATGCTCAACACAAAAAAATTATATTGCGAAAAACCTACTGGTTGTATTACGCCTTGACGTTTTTAAGCGGTGCACGACGTCAAATATTTATGGTGTTTGCCGGTTTTATGATGGTCGACAAGTTTGGTTATAGTGTTGGTGAGATTAGTATTCTGTTTGGTATTAATTACGTTTTTAACCTGTTGTTTGCATCTAAGATTGGCAAACTTGTTGGTAAAATTGGTGAACGTAAAGCGTTAACCTTGGAGTATGTGGGACTTATTTTAGTCTTTACCGGTTACGCTTTTGTTGAGTCTTCAGAAATTGCCGCTGGTTTGTATGTCATTGACCATATGTTTTTTGCCTTAGCGATTGCGATAAAAACCTACTTACAAAAAATTGCCGACCAGAAAGATCTCGCCGCAACAGCGTCTGTTAGCTTTACGATTAATCATATTGCTGCAGTTGTTATTCCTGCTTTGTTAGGTTTGTTATGGTTACATTCCCCAACGTCGGTTTTCCTGGTCGGAACTGGCTTTGCTGTGTGCAGTTTAGTTTGTGCTTATTTTATTCCAGATAGACCGACGCAGACTCATGTGACTCGTTTTATTACAACGCCAGCTGTTGTTACTGGATAACAAATTGGCTCATAATTCGCTTTGCAGGCTGCGCCTTTCTTTGCCTTGCAGGCGGCTATTTCGACTGCGTCGACCTTACTTTTTTCAACAGCCAAAAAAGTAGGCAAAAAGGCCGCATCCAGCCAATATTCTTGGCTTACATTAAATTCAGTTTTGTCTAAAAGACGGGATGTAATTTCGTCCATGAAAACATCCCTTACTCGACGTCCTGTCTCATACTTTTGAAAACTGATTTAATTTCAGGAATATTGAATGGAGGAAAAAAGTCGCCTGAACTTTATGTGCAATAACGCGTTGTTTTAAAGACAAATGTCCTCCCAAATAACCAGGAAAAACCGTCATCCCAAAAGAGCCACGGCGATATTAGGGATCTCCAACCGAGTGCAGAGGAATTTCATAATTCACTTTCAATTGGCTCAAAGTAATCAGAACAAAAAACGTCATCCCCTAGCTTGTAATATGAGTCGAGCCTTAGCGATATTAGGGAACTCCAACCGAGTGCAGAGGAATCACATAATTCGCTTTGCAGGCTGCGCCTTTCTTTGCCCTGCGGGCGGCTATTTCGACTGCGTCGACCTTACTTTTTTCAACAGCCAAAAAAGTAGGCAAAAAGGCCGCTTTCGGCCAAATCCCTAATCCTTATTTAAGATTTATATTATCGTCGAAGACGGAATGTACGTACATCCCTATGCACATTCCTTGCAACGGCGTCCATGCCGTTCACTTCGAGATATAAATCTCAACTAAGGGGGATTTAGACGAAGGAAAAAGTCGCCTGAACTTTATGTGTAATAACACGTTGTTTTAAAGAAAAACCGTCATTCAAAATCAACAGAAAAAACGTCATCCCCTAGCTAGTAATATGAGTCGAGCCTTAGCGATATTTGGGACCTCCAACCGGGCGCAGAGGAATTTCATAATCCGCCCTAAATTAGCTCATAATTTCAGAACAAAAAACGTCATCCTAAAAGAGCCTTAGCGATATTTGGGATCTCCAACCGAGTGCAGAGGAAGTTCATTATTCACTTTCAATTGGCTCAAAGTAATCAGAACAAAAAACGTCATCCTAAAAGAGCCTTAGCGATATTTGGGACCTCCAACCGAGTGCAGAGGAATTTCATAATTCACCTTTCAATTGGCTCAAAGTAATCAGAACAAAAAACGTCATCCCTTAGCTTGTAATATGAGTCGAGCCTTAGCGATATTAGGGACCTCCAACCGAGTGCAGAGGAATCACATAATTCGCCTTGCAGGCTACGCCTTTCTTTGCCCTGCGGGCGGCTATTTCGACTGCGTCGACCATACTTTTTGCAACAGCCCCAAAAGTAGGCAAAAAGGCCGCTTTCGGCCAAATCCCTAATCCTTATTTAAGATTTATATTATCGTCGAAGACGGAATGTACGTACATCCCTATACACATTCCTTGCAACGGCGTCCCTGCCGTTCACTTCGAGATATAAATCTCAACTAAGGGGGATTTAGACGAAGGAAAAAGTCGCCTGAACTTTAGGTGTGAAAACGTGCTTTTTTAGAAATACCGTCATTCAAAATCAACAGAAAAAATCGTCATCCCAAAAGAGCCACGGCGATATTAGGGATCTCCAACCGAGTGCTGAGGAATCACATAATTCGCCCCAAATTAGCTCATAATTTCAGAACAAAAAACGTCATCCCTTAGCTTGTAATATGAGTCGAGCCACGGCGATATTTGGGACCTCCAACCGGGCGCAGAGGAATTTCATAATTCGCCCTAAATTAGCTCATAATTTCAGAACAAAAAACGTCATCCCAAAAGAGCCACGGCGATATTAGGGATCTCCAACCGAGTGCAGAGGAATCATATAATTCGCCCTAAATTGGCTCATAATTTCAGAACAAAAAACGTCATCCCTTGCTTGTAAAATTAGTTTGTAGCAAAGGTTTGTGTAATTTGATACAAATATAAATATTGTTAAAAAGAGGAAAGTTTCCTCTGATTAAACTGTTATGTTTCAATCGGGAATGGTTGTGTTCGAAAAAGGTTTATCAATTTCAGTAGCTATTGCTTTTATTTTCAGTTCATTTCCTTTCGTATTTAATGCGGGAGTTGAAATAGTCATTTTAAAGGGCTTTTGGTGGACCACCTCAGCTATAATAGTTGCACTTTTTTATTATGTATTTGCAGTTCTTTCTTTGTATTACTCGCTTAATGCCCCAAGGTTAAACTATAAGTTTTTATATTTTACTTTGGCAAACAACAAGTACTTGATTCATTTACCAATACTTTTGTGTACTATTTTTCAGTATACGTTTTGGTTTGTGGTATCTGAAACATAACAACACGCCCTGAGGTGGACAGCAAGTATTAATACTCACTTTCCACCGCATATTTCAGAAGGGGTGAGCCCTTA
>NZ_JAUORW010000018.1:0-96999 GCF_030548245.1 Psychrosphaera sp. 1_MG-2023 | reverse complement strand
TGTTTTCCCTTTGAGTAATACATCACCATTAATTGTGTGGTCGTCAACTAAGGCAAAGTCCTGAGTTTCTATAGTCAGTCCACCCATCTCATTGCCATACGTATAAAGCTCTGCCGCAACATAAATTGAATCAAAGACAATACCCATATCATTGTCTATTTCTAATATATTAAAATGTGAATTAGAAATTGCAGGGTCACTAAAACTAATTGTTTGTTGCTCAGACCCTGATAGTAAAACAGTATGCTCGCCAGTTGCTTGGAAGTTTTCATATGGGTAATATTTTTCAAGATAACTAACAACATCTGTTGTTGATGTACTTAACTGGGTAAAGTCACCTTTAAGCTCTAAGGTTCCGGCTGTTAGCCAATCACCATTATAGATATAATAAGATGATGATGAATGTGAATCAAAACCACCAAAACGACTGTCCATGTAAAAATCACCGTGCACCAACATATAGTCATCGCTATCGATCATTTTCAAAAAACCATCACTGAATGTATAACCCGACTCTGCGGTCTCATCCTGCTTTTGCATTCGGTAATCACCGCGCACAATTAAAGTGCCGCCATTTAGGTTTAGAATGCCACCTTCTTGAATGAAATCTCCGTCGATAACTAAGGTTTTACCTTCTAAATCGAGGGTTCCATTTTGTAATACAAGATCAGAGTTAATATGCAGTGACAATCGCCCAACAACGGTACTTTGAGTGCTATTATCAAAATGACACACCACGCCTGACGGTCTATACACGTTTCTTGTCACAACATCTGCGTCATCATCACCACAACTTAGTACTTCACTCGCTAAAATTAAGGCTTCATCTGCTACTGACGGCCTTTCGCTATCACTAATATAAACGGATTTAAGTAACTCCAATCCGTTGTATTCAGCGCGAATTTGCACATGATTGCCATTACGCGACATAGCATTAGCAACAAATAACCCCGATTGGTTTATCGAGCCACCAGATGAATCATCAACAGACCAAATATCTGCATCGTACAATGCAGTTGCATGGCCATTACCGGCCATTCTCAATTGATAGGTTTCAGCTGAATTTTCACTCATGCCACTTGGCCCGTAAATTTCAATATCATTAAAATTGATATTGGAATCGATATTGCTCAACAATACGTTTGCGCCTTCAATAGCAACACTAACAGCTAATTGCTGAACGACTGTGGATTGGCATATAAACGTAAAGCTTGTATCTGAAATACGTTGTTTATCAGAACAATCGGCACCTATGATATTTGCGTCGATTGAACTAGGTAAATGCTCACCCGAAATGGTAAATAACGTTGGGGTATAGATTGCAGTATGCCGTGGTGATATCGATGTAATACTCGGTTTTTCAACCACTTGGATTATCAACAAATCGGAAGAAGTATTACCAAGGCTATCCTCAATAACTAAGGTTATCACATGCTCACCAAGCGGTAATTCGTTGATGACCTGCACCGCCTCCGTACCACTAGATAGTGATTCAAGTTCTAATAACCACTGGTAACTCACAACTTCGTCGTCAGGTATGCTACTCAGAGACGCATCTAAAGTAATTGACGACTGTGCGTACACGATAAGATCTGCACCTGCATTGGCAAGTAACTCCCGTGAATTTATCTCGCCTTGAGTGACCTCTATTTGCAATGTCTGTTCAAGCTCAGTGCCATCTGACAAAGTAATCACCAATGACACCGTGTAATTGCCAACATTAAGATAGGTATGGGAATTTGATGTTGTATTTGTCGTCTCTAAATCGCTGCCGTCTCCCCAATCCCATGTAATGCTCGCCACCGTATTACCAGAGTCATCAATGGTAAATGTTCGACTGTGCCCGGCGTCTGAGCTCCCGTCATCAAGTACAGTCACCGGTAAGCCAATCGTTACTTTTAGATTTTCAGTATTCGGTAATGTTTCTCCCGTAGTAGAGTCCTTTACTTTAACGCTTATTGGGCCTAACGAACTCGCTGAACAACTCACTGTTAATGTGTTTATTGAAACCAGAGTGGGCACATTACAAAAACCTGAATCGCCAAAGCTAACCACCGACGATGAAGAAAATTGATTGCCAATGATGACAAATTCAGTGTCCTGATTTAACGTTGCTGTCACTGGTGATATCAGTGCGTCAGGACGATAAATACGATGAGCGTCAATAAAGTCGGACGGGTCAATAACACCATCTTGTTTCATCGTGGTAATACTTGCTGTTGCTACAGCCGCCGATATTGGTCGTGCGGTGGCATCTTCAGCGTTTGCATTGTTTCCAGAAAAATTGTTAAACGTGTCTCCCACGACATTGTAATAACCTTGACCATTATCCTGTGGGTACAGGTCGTTGAGGTTTATCTGATCACGCATTTCAAAATGCAAATGCGCGCCGCAACAACTAATTGCACTGCCTTTAGCAAGACGTGCAATTGGCTTACCTTTGATAACCGGATCACCAACTTCATAAGTAAAGTCAGTGGCCAATGCGCTAACTGTGGCGTCACTTTGCGGAACCTGATCTGAGGTAATATGACCGTACAAGCTGTAAACATTTGAACCATCAACTAAGGTATGTTTAATGACCATCACCCAGCCACCAGAGGATAAACTGTTATGAAAACTTCTTAATAAAACGACTTCCCCGTCCGCTACCGCATAAACCAAGGCACCATCGTCGTCACCGACAGAGTTCCTATTCCAATCTTCACCCGGATGAAGCCCACCGTTGACATAAAACTGGGCGCCGCTACTATTTGTCAGCGCGGTCCGTTCAATAAAATTACCCACATCACTGTAATTGTACCAACCGTCATTTTTACTGCTAATGGCATGCCCTGCACGATGATAACCGTCGACTGAAACCGTGCCAGATTCAAAGACTTCATTGGTTTCTGGGTCAATGTTTTCAGTTAACTCAATGGGTGTTCCGTTGTCCCAACCTTTGTTTCCGATTGGGTAGTCAAAGGTGTAAGCAATCGCGAGCTCAGGCTCGTTTACTGTCACCAATAAATTTTCTGCGCCCTCGATGATGTCACCACCATCTATCTGAGGTTTATCTTTAATATAAAACGGTAATTCTAATAATTCGGTATCTGGTATATCGCACGTAATAGTGGCTAAGTTAGCTGAAACAACCTTCAAGTTTTTGCAACTAGGAGATGAAAACAGCGAAACGGCCAATGTGTCAGGCAGATTTTCACCGGTAATGGTAAATGTTTGATATGGCTTTCTGGCAGTCACCACCATTGGTTCGAGGCTAATAAACGTCGGGCCAATATTTTGTACAACATCAACAACAATCTTGTGTGTCACAACATGTGACACATCTTTCGAATCAGTCACTGTGAGTGAAAAAGTAAATTCTGCTGATTCAGTCAGTTCAGGTACATCAAACACAGCAACAGCAGCGTTTGGTGTATTAAGAGCGACACTAGGACCTGAGGTTTGTTGCCATAAAAACGTTAGCGGCAGTCCCGCAGCATCATCTTCTAAATCGCTACTTTTAGCGCCATCTAACGTGACTTCTTGTTGTTCTTGAGCAACCAATGCTGCTTCAATAACCGCGACTGGCGGTTGATTTACCGGCTCGATATAAGGCACAACAACTTCGTAATACTCGGTGGTTGTTACATATAAGTTGTCTTCGACAGTGACACTAAAACGCAGAACCGTATCTTGTTGAACAATAGGCAAATAGATAGTGGTTTGTGAGCTACTTGGCGACTCTATCGTGGCGACGCTCGTACCTTCTTCTCGCCATTTATAGCTGATGATTTGGCCATCAGGATCGCTCGCTTCAACGCCTAAGACTAAGGTTGAAGCTTCTACATTATATTGCAAATTAATAATTTTGGCGGTCGGCGCTTCATTGGCGACATTTGGGTTGCCGCCCTCTTGTACCTCAACTAAATTAGGAATGCCGTCGTTGTCGGCGTCGTCTGACGCGTCGTTAACAAGTGGGTTAAGATTATATTTAATCTCGTCGCCGTCTAACATTTCATCGCCGTCGGAGTCACGATTGTTAGGCACGGTGCAGTTTTCAAATTCTTCGATATTGGTTAAACCATCGTTGTCGTCATCAGCAAGTGCTTGGCTTAAACCGTAACGATTTGCCCAATAGGTTGGTAATGAACTTGAATCGTCAGGGCTAAAATCGATAGATAAATCTTGGTATTGCCGCGCCCAACTTCCCAACCTGCTGTGTCCACCAAAACGTAAGTCGTAATCGGTTTTTGAGGTTAGTGTTGCCTGCGCGTAAAACTCGTTATCGCCATTGCTTGTGGTTGCCCAAATCGTATCGTTTGCAGCAAGTGGAAAACCTGCCCAGCCTATAGAGTCAGACTGCCACGCAATAGACGGTTCCGAACTAGAGAAGGGTTTATAAATTGGCGTAACCGTGGCTTTTAGCTCTATCAAACAGCTGTTTACGTTTAGTGGGTTAGTGATATCTTCTATGGCAATTGACGGAATTCCAATCACAGGGGTTTTGGCCATCAAGGTAATCGTTTTGTATTCGTCTTTATCTCGGCTCGGCCAGCCAATAATGGTTTTATCAAAAATCTCTAACGCGGCTCTGAGCTTTAACTCGGCACCAATGCCAGCGGCCATTTCAGTAAAACGATAATCTAATTGAGTATCTACACCGGTTTCTAAACTGGCTTCTGAACGATAATGCCCTTCAACTCCCGCCTCGGCATATAGATAGGGTTCAACAATGATCTTGCCGGTTGCCGCTTCGTAAAAAAACAACTCAAGCGATGGGATCAGTCGAACGTCGCCATAAACTTTCGCCTTGGCTTCCCCTTCAATTCGATATTTTAAGGTGGGATCAAAATGCGTTCTCGGATCCCAATTGCCGTTATCGTAGGCAAAACCCGTTGTGATGTTTAACGTCGACTCGAGAATATGACTGAGCTTAACGCTGCCTTCGGCTTTACCATTAATTTCTGCGTCGAGTTTAAAGTTACCTCGCACAATAATTGGCACGCCTCCGGGCGCAATGACCTTTACAAAAGAACGACTGATTAAGTTTTTAGAGCCGTGTAAGTCTTTAGAACCATCACTTTCGATGGATAACGTGGCATCAAATTTAGTGAGACCTTTTACAAATGCATGGGCTTTTACAAGCTTGCCGCTTTCGATATCAACTTTAATGTCGATGGTGGGCTCAAAGCTAAAATTAGTATCAGCGGTGAGTTTTACTAACGCGTCATTGCCGTCGCCATTAATCGACTCATTTGATTTTGTTTCAAGTTCGTAGCCGACATAAACGTCCACTTCTATTTTTAAAACATCATTACCGTCTAAAAAATCTACCTTATCTATTTTGGCTTCAAAAATAGCGGTATACGGTTCGTAGTTTTCAGTATCTATATGGTCTTTGCTAGGCACCCAACTAAACAGTAAATCGACTTTATCGCTGCCGTCACCGGCTTGAACTTCAGTGACATTCGCACCGTGATCATGGCTAGAGCCAAATCTAGGATGGGTAAATTTAACAAGCTTAAAATACTCTAAATCAAATTTGTCTTCGGTATCAAGAATAACCTGAGCGCTGACCTCAAATTGCGTTAATTTACCTGGCACGAACAACTTTTGTTTTGGCCCTTGCAGTCGCAAATTGTCTTCATCTAATTCTTGATATTCATCAGTTGTATTAGCGGCATTTGCCGCTTTAGCGTTTGCACTTTTTTGACCCGCAGCAGCCACTGACTTTAAAACTGGCACAACCGGTGTCACGACCGCCGCTTTTTCATCAACGATTGTCAGGCCTGATCTTACCCAGGTCGCCGACGAGACTTTTTTACCGCCAGAGGTGACTTGCTTTGATCTTACGCCGCGCTGGGCCAAACGGTTTTGACCCGCTGCAAGGTTGTCGTTTGACACATCGATCAGTTTTATATTGGTTGAAATATCGAGCTGTTCATAAACTTCATTTACTGCAGCGGCTTCCGTTTGCAAAGTTACGGTATCGCCATCGACAACAACTTCAGTCACCTTACGTAACATGCCATCGTTATCGGTACTTACCACAATGTCGCCGGTTGTAGGCGCGACTTCTTCGTTGGTTAATTGATAAGAAACTTCACTACTGGAAAAGCCTGCAGGGGCCACATTACTGACTTTTTGCGCCGTGTTTACAACGGTTTGTTTGGCCAATGTCGAAACCGCAACTTGCTTAGAAAACGCGCTGTTACCTGAATTATCAACCACCTCAATGATCACGTAATATTGGGTATCACTTACTAAGTCATCAACCGTAGTTGTAAATTGCTCAGCAATGGAACTATGTAATGTCGTCGCCGATGGCACAAAACCATTTTGGTCGCTCAGATGCACGTTATACGATAATTGCGATGCGTTACTGACATTATCCACCGCTTCCAACCAATCTAAGGTGATGGCTGTAATTGACTCTGCCGAAGCCGATACGATTTGAATTCCCGTCGGCGCGTCAGCGTCGTTTAATACATTGATTGAAACCGCTTTGGTGGTTGTTGCCCCATCATCATCGGTAACACTTAGCGCTAACTCAATTGCAACATTACCGGCAACATCGCCAATAGTGCCGTTTAAAACAGAGGAACTTGGATCATTAATAACAAAACCCGTGCCGTTGTCATTAGTCACCTCCCACAAAAAAGTTAATTCGTCATCATCCGCGTCTATGGCCACTGACGCTAGCGTAAACGCAGATAATTCACCGACCGACATGGTTTCATCTAAAGTGATAATCGGTGCATTATTTACTTTTTTAATTGTAAAACTAGACGACGCTTGCGCTGATGCGCCCTTAACATCGGACACTGTTACGGTAACGTCAAAAACACTGTCTTCTTTTACATCTGGGGCAACAAACTCAAGTTTGTTGGTATTTACATTCCCCAAATCCAAACTCAAATCGGAAGTAACGTTCCATTCATAAGAAAGAGATTGCCCTTCGGGATCGTTTGCGGTGGCATGTATTACAATGAGGTTGGGATTGCCTTCAACAACTTCTAATATGTCAGAACCGGCGGCACTGGAAGAGTCTAAAGCGATTGAAACTGTTGGACTGAGATTTTTAACATCTTGTTGTTTATCGTCTGACTTCCCACATCCAAAAACCGAGACTAGTAAAACCGATACAACAAATATTCGGAACAACTTACTACTTAAACCCATGGAAAATCCTTTTACAGATGTTAACAATTATAGAGAATTTATAAATGTAATTAGAAAATGGCGTGTACAAAACATCGATGTTGTCTGGGTTACAGCGTTATTTCATTTAACCAGAAAACAGAATGCTCAAATAAACAGCGCATCACTTTAACAATAAACAAACTGCTTTAATACTAATAAGTTAAGGTAATTTTTGAAAAAATGGACTGCTCGTGAATTTTTATTTACATGTAAAAGGTGGATGATGATCAAACAAAAATAGTACAAAAACTCGCTGGTGCACTGCAAGGTAAAAGAAGGCTGGAGCTAGAGAACGAGAAGACGAAAAACTACTGAACAAAAACCTCCACAACGTCGGTATTACCTAGCTCATCCTGCACCACAATTTGCTGTTTGCCGGTGCCAGTGAATACATGTTCCACCGAGGTATTTGGTCCAGTTTTATATTTGTATTTGCCGTTGATGTACCACACTCTATTGCCTGAGCCGCCAAGGCTTTTGAGCCAAACACTGGGGTGTTTTCCGTTTTGACCTGCTTTGCGAAACACACTGTTGTTGTCAATACCGGTAATTTTTAAGCTGGCGCTGGCGGTTATTTCGCTATTAATACACTGTGGATCGAGCCTTGGTATTACAGCCGCACGGCGATATTTAGCGTTTAACCAAGGTTCAACCACCTTTGGCCAAACAGCCACTTGCTCCACCTGCTTATTACTTACGTTACAGTCCATTGTCACGCGTTGCTCAGTTACGGGATTTACCCAATAAGTAAACAATCCACTTTGCCAGGTATCTGCATCAGCAACATGCCAGGTTGGCGGTACAACGTTGTCTATCACCCACGCTTTATATTGTTGATGACAAAAATCTGCGTTCTTGTCGTCTTTTGCTACGCCCAACGGCCAACAAATGGTTTGTTGTGTCACCGTTTCAGGTTGGCTTAGTCTATCGTCTGTAACACTGTTTGAATTAGGATCTGCACTGCCCTTAGCACTTATACTAGTACCGCCACTAGCACTTCCGCCACTTAAATACGGCTGCTGACTCTCGCTATCAAAGGCAATAGCAGTATTAACCCCTAAGCCACCAGCCAGTTGATCTGCAGCCATAAACAACAAAGGCCCAGCGGTTTTGCGGCCAAAGTGCCCAGGCATTGGCGTACCGTCGGGGCGGCCAATCCAAACCCCAATGGTATAGTCGTTATTTACGCCAATGGCCCATGAGTCGCGAAACCCATAACTGGTTCCGGTCTTCCACGCTAATGGTGAGTTTTCAATAATACTGGCGGTCGACTGAATGCTGTCTGGACGGTCAATATCCGACAACGTATTTTGAATGATCCACGCACTCGATGGCGATAACATCTGTTTTGTCACTTTAGGTTGCGTTAACTCGTCGGTGAGATAACGAAGCTCACTGACATTGCCTTGATTCGCCAGCGCGGTATAACTTTCAACAAGTTGCTCAAGCGAGGAACCAACGCCACCTAAAATCATCGACAAGTTTGGCTTATTATTGGGGATAACTAACGCTAAACCGGCGTTTTCGAGACGGGCGGCAAATCGATTGACACCAAGGCGTTCAAGCAAATCTACTGCGGGCATGTTTAACGAACGTTGCAATGCTTCTTCAGCGGTAACTGGGCCATTAAACGTACCGTTAAAATTGCCCGGGCGGTAATTCCCCCAATTGCGCGGTACGTCCGCTAATAATGAATGGGAGTGAATAAGCCCTTCATCCATAGCCATGCCGTACAAAAATGGCTTTAACGTCGAGCCCGGAGAACGTGTTGCCTGCACCATGTCGACATAACCAAAGTTATCTTCATTCGCAAAATCTACGGTGCCAATATACGCCTTAACCGCAGACGTTTTATTGTCGACCACTAAAATGGCCGCCGAACTTTGTTTTGGCATGTCACTCATATACGAGCTAATTGCGTCCTGCAAACTCTGTTGTAGGTCACTGTTAATGGTGCTTTTTACTACCGACTGACCATCTGAAAAAGCCAACAACCGCCGCGCGAGTAACGGCGCAAGTTGTTTAGGTTTAAAGTTAAAACTATAGACCTGCTCTAACATTGCATCGTCGACCACGTCTTGGGACCAAACACCAAATTTAACAAGCCGTTTTAGTACTTTGTCTCTTGCCCGCTGGGCGGCGTCATTATGAATATCGGGACGAAACCGTGTTGGGGCCTGGGGCAGTACCGCTAACAATGCAGCTTCTGAGTGCGTAAGATCATTGGCGGATTTATTAAGATAGGTGTAACTCGCTGCTTCAACGCCTTCAATTGTGCCGCCAAATGGCGCGGTATTTAGGTAGATTTGCAAAATTTGGTTTTTACTTAAATGCCATTCGAGTTGCAAGGTTCTTAATACTTGCTGCAACTTGCCGGTGAAGCTTCGATTGTGAGGATGCAAAATTCTGGCAACTTGCATTGAAATTGTTGAGCCACCAGAGACAATTCGGCCATTGGTCAGGTTTTGATATGTCGCCCGTAAAACCGCAAAGGGATTAATGCCTGGGTGAAGCCAAAACCAACGATCTTCATAGGTGAGTAATGCCTCAATATACAGCGGAGATACGTCAGATAACTCTATTGGATATCGCCAGATCCCGTTTGGATCGGCAAAGGTGCGCAGGGGACGATTGTTTTCATCTACGACGACTCGCGCAAAAAGGTTGTTGTTTTTAGGCAGGTTTAATGGATAAAGTTGATCTAACATTCCGACAAACATTAGACCCAAAACAAATACCGTTAATAGACGGAACCGCCCAATATACCGAGCAAAACGGCGCACGATTAACAATAAAAACGGCAGACCCGATATGTAAAGGTTTTGACCGCTTTTACCGTCTTGACTGTTTTGACCGTTAACGGGGGCAGTTGTTAACCTGCCCTTTGAATGTAAGTTACTTTTGGACAATCGTAATGGCCGAACTGGATTTGCCAATACCACGGATTTCCGGGCGATACATGTCTTCTACCAAAGGCGAAGGCACGTTATATGTTCCCGGCGTAACCGCACGAACCAGATAGAACAAATTCACCGTTTGGCGCTTGCGCACTTGCGCTGCGGCAACAAATCGGTCATCTCGGTATTCTTGATATTTGGTTGGATTGCGGTTAAGCCACTGTGCTATGGATTTACCATCTACTTTTATTTCATCGAGTTTAATTGCATGTTCAAGGTTTTGATTTTCAAGTTCAAATCCCGCAGGTAGTAAGTCGATAATTAACGCATCTGGTGTTCTTTGCTCAGCATTCACTTCTAATTGCACCAAAAACAACTCACCTACTTCGGCTTGTTTAAGGTCGATTTCTTGGCCTTTAAGGTTCAACCAATGACGCTGAATCGAAAGGCCATTGGCGCTTTCCTCAGGCGGTGTTTTACCATAACCGCTAATATTAATATTGGCTAACAATGGATGGGCAAACGCCGACTCAATGGATACCGAGTTTTTAATGTCTTCGGCCCCAAGTCGGGTTTGGAATCCGGAAGTCATGCTGAGCTTTGTGGTCGCCGAACCAATGATCAGATCAGCATTCCAGCTTTCACCGTCAAATTCTTTGAGGGCGATGCCCGCCAAAAACAGCGCATTGCGTTCCTGCGTACTAAGATACTGACGATTGATTAGCTGCTCGGCCAGCGTAAAGCTCAACGATATTGCCTTAGATTCGGCTATTTTATGGGTCAGCATTAGGTGGATCATCAAAGCCAAATCTCGAGTTTGGCTACCGTAATCGCCTAGGTATTGTTGTCGTTGTTTTGGCAAATTAGCTAGTGCATCTTCCATTAGTTGTTCGCCACGTCTTTTATCACCCATTTTTATCAGTGCAATTGCTAAATGCGTTTGTGATAAACCGGTTCGCGCGTAACGACTATTGTTGGTCGCCAAACTCCGTAATGTGCCCAACGGCACTTGATTTACTCGCGCCAATACGTAAGCTGCGTAAGCTTTGTAGGCAAAATGATAGTGGCCAGGATCGTTACTCCAACGTTCGTTATAAAAACGGCCACTACGCGCTAAATATTGCTGTAAACGCGTTAACGTATTTTTCAGCATATCCTCTGGGACAGCAAACCCCATTGCCCGAGCACTTAACAAAAAGTCGGCAACATATGCAGTTAACCAATGTTCTTCATCTGAGGTATTACGCCATAAACCAAAGCCGCCGCTGCTGAGTTGCAGAGATGCGAGTCGCTCAAACCCTTTGTTGATCATATCAACCCGTTTGCTTTCATCTATGGCGTTGATGCCAAACGCCTGTTGCACAACTGGGGTGGCAAATAATAAAGGATAAGCGCGACTACTGGTCTGCTCCAAACAGCCATATGGGTATTGTAAAAGCTGATCTAACTGGTTATTTAAGTCGATATTCGCAGACGGTGAAATGGCCACAGACGCCACAACGGTACTGTCGATGAGCGACTCAATGGCGGTTTCATCAATCGTGAAGCGTTCTCCATTGTTAAGTACTTTTTGCATATTAGTAAACGTTGCTGGGTAAGCCGGACGTGCGCCTAGCGTCCATTGACGCTGAATTGCTTCGGCAAGTTGGTCGCCGCTGACATTAAGCTCAAACGTTGCGACTCCCGTGTGGTTTGTTACTTCTATGTCGTAATGCAATGTGCGTTTTGCGCCATTGTCCAACACAATAGTCTGTGTGGTATCAAAAGCCTTAACTGGCGAATGTCTTGTTGTGCTTGGCTCTGCTTTTGGCTCAGTGCTTGGCTCGGCTTCTGCTCCAGCTTCTTCACTATCCTCCGGGGCTGTTGCAAATGTCACCTGCAATTCTTGACGTTCACCACTTAAGTTAGTTACATCCAGTGCGATGCGTGTTTTGTCACCTTTGGCTAAAAATCGCGGCATTGCAATTTGGGTTACAACCGGCGCGGCCACTGTGACTTCTTGTTCGCCATGACCAAATGCATCTGCTGAAAACGCCAAGGCCATGAGTTTAATTCGACCATTAAAGTCAGGTAGATTTACCGGGATCTGCGCTTCTAAATTTTCATCGAGTTTGACCAAGCCACTAAACAGAGAAACGATTTGAACGTCTGACTGCGGCGCATCGCCTCCGCGGGTTAAGTCGTCGTCACCACCAAATTTCATTTTGGCTTTTGTCGACTGGCTCATTTCAATCACTTTGCTGTATACGTCTCTCGAATCAACGCTGTAACGGCGTTGACCAAAAAACGCCTCAAACGGGTCCGGTGACTCAAAATTACTGACACTTAATACGCCCACGTCAACCGCTGCTAATGTCATAAATACCGATTGTTCGCCAACTGCGGTTAAGTCGGTTAAGCCCGTTAAACGGGGATCGGTGACTTTGACATTGACCGGCATAACTTTATTTGGCAATACCTTTTCTGCGACGTCAAACTCTACCGCTAACTGCCGCGACGCTCTGGCCAATGGCAGATGCACTAAACCAAAGCTTCGTTTTGGGGTAAGGGCTTTTAGTTTATCGCCAGGCTGCAATACCACAGCACTAATATAGATATTATGCTCCTGCCAATCATTCGCCACAGGAATAGTCACCGTCGCACCTTCGGCAGGAATAAATAAGCGGGTCGACCACAATGGTGTATTGCCTTCAACAATAACAATCGCTTCACCGGCCTCAGGTGGAATAATATTCACTTCAACGTTGTCGCCTACCTCATAGGCTCCTTTATCCAAGGCCATCGTGATCTTATCTGGACGCGCCGCACCACTGCCCGAACGACTGTTCTGCCAATCTTCATACCAATTCCAACCAGCGTAAAACTGTTTGCTGGTTAATAGGTTATCCGCAGGGTCACGCACTTCAATGCGGTAACGACCGTATGACACAGGGAATTCCACAGTCCCTAACCCGTTTTTGGCAATATCAACCGACCTTGTCAGCTCGGTAAACTCGTTGTCGTTCCATTTGTAATGCCAACCTTGTTGGTCGGAATAAACCCAAAAATAACGGCGGTCTTCTTTAATCAGTTTTACGTCGAGATTTTTTGCAGGGTGTTTGTCGCCATTAATTGAGGCTTTAACTAAGTCAAATCGAACCTTAGAATTGGCCTCTGGATTGTTGTCGCCAAAGTCAGCTCGAATTCCGATCATTTTATCACTTGGCCACACTAAGGTTGAATACGAACGCGATACCGGACGCCCGCCGGTTTCAAATAAACTGCTGATAAACTTAACATTTAGCGGACTGTGTAACTGCGACCAGTCGCCTTTATAATAAAGCTCACCAATGCCTTGTTCATTAAGTTGAATGTCGTCAAGTGACTCACGACTCGCGAGACCAGATTGTTTGATATCGCCAAATTCAAAGTCTGGCAAACGCTCTACCGGCTTACGCCACAGTGACACACTGACATCGGTAGACAGGCGATTATTAGACGCCGGTGCGCCAAACAGATATTCGCCTAAAACAGGCACTTTGATTTGTTGCCATTTGTCGACAACTTGCGTGGTATGTACGTCTTTTGGATTAAACGTCAGCTTTAAACGCTCGGGTAAAAATTCTTCTACTTTAAAGTCGTAAACAAACAACTGTTTGGTGATGCTTTCTACTTCAAAACGCCAATTGCCCACTTGTGCGCTGCTTGGAATTTGCCATTGGTAATGAAAATACCCCATATCATTGCCGTGCCATTTAAAGGATTTTATTTTGGCCCCCGTTGGGCTTTTAATCGACACGCTTAATATATCGGTTGCCACCAATTTTCCGTCGGCGTCCCGTAAAAGGCCATTGAAGTCAACAAACTCGCCCGGACGATATAAGTCTCGTGGCGCATAGATAAAGAGTTCCTGAGCTCGGTTAGCACGCATGCCTAAGTCAAAGTCGGATAAATCCAATGCCGGTTTATTAATTTCAACCACAGAAAAATGTTGCTTGTTTTGCGCGACGATAAGCGACGCGGATTTAAGATCGGTGGTAAAGGACGCTTCACCCGATGGGGAAGTTAAAACTTGTTGCAGTATTTCGCCCTTGTCGTTTACTAGCTGGATTTGCGCTTGTTCAATCGGTTTTCCGGTAAGCAAAGAAGAGGCATAAACATCAAGTTGTTGTTCGTAAAATCGCGCATGCAAACCAATATCGGTAACTGAGAACCACATCATCTGTTGACCGCTGTACGTTCCGGCCTTTGCCATAATTGCGAGATAAATCCCCGGCGGTTTTAGCTGTTGAATGCCTTCGATATCGATACTGCTTTTGGTGCGCGTATTTGGCTCGCCGTCAAACTCAAACCGACCTGAATAAACTAAGTCGGCAAACTGAGTAACACGCTCTATCCCCCAGTAATATTGACGGTGAGACATTTCTTCTAAAAAGCGCTGTTGGTCTTTTTCTCGCACTTGGTAAAAATTAATGTCGACGTCATTTACATTAACTGTAACCACAGGCAAGCCATTGCCTAACCCTTGAGTTAAAAACGCGCCACTGGTATCAAAATTAAAACTTGGCGTCACGCGACTTGTGACCACATCGGCATGTTGGGTTCGGAGCAAGCTTCGGTTATTAATCGCTTTAAGCCCTTGGTAAATGGTGACCTTGTATTTAACCTCTGGATCTACGTACGGAAACCAAATGGTTTTACCCGACTTAGCAATCACCCAAGCGCCGTCGACGGCCTTGCCATTTTGTTGGCTAATGCCAAAGTACTTTTGTAGATCTTTAGAAGGGTCGACCGGCACCGACAAGGTAATCGCAATTGAATTACGACCGTCTTTACTGCGCTCCGATACATCAAGAATTTTTAACGGCGCGTCTTTATAATCAATTAACGCCTGAGCCATATCCAGCGCGGCTTCTTCCTCGCCAATATCCGAAGAAGCAATGCCTTTATCGCCCTCAGAAACCGACTTTTCATCCACGCCACCCGCCGACGCAGCATTGTCATCATTAGAACAGCCCACCAAAACCAACTGAGACACAAACAACGCAGAGACAAAACACAACAAAGACCAAACATTAACTTTCATAACATTCCTTCGACAATTGGGGAATTGGTAAATAAAGTAGGATCAATCAAACCGCATTGAGTTTAATTAATTCTGGCTAAAATAAAGTTACAAATATCGGTATGTTAGGTAATTAAAACTGGGAAACAATATTTATTTAAAAAATGCATTAAAAAGGCAATATTCAAACCCACCATCGATATACAAAAAAAACACTTAATATCAGCAGTATAAAATCAAAAAAACAGAATAAAAACAATTTTAAACTTACCGCTACAGGATGGCGCGCATAAAAGGTAAAATAGCGCTGAGTTAGCTAAAAAATTGAGACCTTAAATGCCCCATAACGGCTCTACCGTTCAAGTAAAACGGCCCGCGAATTTATAGCCCTTTTAGCCGTACAACCTCTTGGCCATATTGCAGGTGTTGCCAACTCTACGGTGACATCGGTACAAACATTCATTTCTGTATTTATCGGTGGCTTGATTGGGTCCCACTATAACGGTACTTTTGGCCCGTTAGTGCTTGGCTTTATGGCCTGTGCCATGTCATCATTCTGCTTAGTTTTTATCGCCAAACAGCGCACTAAACGCACTAAAATAAATAGGACAATTACAAAAAAGCCGCTACATGGAACCAATGAGTGTAAAAACAGACGATGTAATCATATTCTGCTAGGTCAAACACGGCTGAAAGTTGTAAACGTTCAGTCAATTTAACAGTGACACCAGCTCGAACACCGATGACTTCCCTATTTTCAGTTTTCCTTCAAATGATAAAACGTCCAATATCTGGAAGTGAGCAATTGATAAATAGGGGTTTTTAGTCAAACATAGGCCATTTTTTTAATTTGCCAATGGTTACGAGAATATGAACTTAGCGATTCCCGCATCGCTGAAAGCAATATCACTAACAAAATCCTTAACAACAGCGTTAACAATGACACTAACATTAGTGTTGAGCTTTCCACTTTTAGCAACCAACGCGCCACTTACCAATAAAAAACAAATCTTCGCGGAAGTGACAACGTTGATCACCGAACACTACGTTGAAAAAGAACTATTGCCTAAAGTGCATGCCGCCATTTTGCAACAGGCCAGTTCAATCTAGTTTTTACAAACGACATAAAAATAGCAAATTTTCTTAAAACTAGTTTACAGCCAATCGACCCACATTGCAGTTTTGGTTGCATTTCAAAAGAAAATACTAGAGGGAAACATAGGTTATGTGTCTTTTTGGGGATTTGCCGAACCAAATCAACTAGCCAAAGCTATTTTGGATAATATCTTTCTCCAGATGCAGGGCGTTGACGCATAAATTTTGAACTTAACGGAAAATAAAGGGGCCGTCCAGATATGGTTCAATATATAAGTAGTTACTTTTATCGCGAGCTCACTTTACTAAATACAATTCATTAGCCTAAGCATAAAATCGTTCGTGAGTTTTGGACTAAATAAGCACCTCTAAAAAGCTTTTTCGATACACCGGTGTACATTCTAGTCAACAACACTATATTTTCGGCCGCTGAAGAATTCACCTACAATTTGAAACATTTAAAACGAGCCACCATTATTGGTTAACAAACCCGAGGTGGTGCAAATCCGTAGGAACAATTCCACCTAACAGTAGAGCCTAGTTTAGGCTCTACTTTACGCAGCTCTAATACCAAATTATTTAGATAAATTTGTGTAATAGTCATCCAAGTGATGCTCACCAGTTTTAGGGGCAACCATATCCATTGACAATACAGTGAGAAAAAACTCAATTGGCCCGTAGGTTTTTGAACTTAGCGCTAAACGTATAAATCCAAGAATCGACCTACGCATCCACTCTGGCACATAGCTTATTTTTATAGGCTTACCGACCGCATTAAATGCCATGGTTGCGATTTCATTGTGAGTTAAAATATCTGGGCCTCCCACTAATACATCTTGCTCGGACGCGCTAATTGCACTGACACATACCTTTGCTAAATCAGCCCCATGAATAGGATTTGTTTTCTGTTTACCGTCTTTAAACAAATACACCCTGCCTTGCTGCGCCATTTTATGAAACTCTCCTAAATCGGAAAAAAAGCCATTTGGACGAATCACACAATAGTCCAAACCCGATTGTTGCAATACCGCTACAAACGCTTCTTTTGCCTCACAAATTTTTAACTCTGTTAGCTTTTCGCCATTCAGTGCAGATACGTAAATGAATTTTTTGACCCCTGACTTTTTTGCTTCCAGCAAGATATTCAAATTCGCCTGGTAATCAACATCGTAATAAGTTTGACCGTCACGCTGCTTTGTAATGCCGATAGTGGTAATAACCACATCAATGCCATCTAAGGCGCCATCTAGTTCTTCACTTTCTGTAACATCAAGCGTAACAACCTCATTAGATGAAATTGCTAAGCTTGTTAGTTTGGCTTTATTTCTAACCAATAATCGAGTCCAATAGCCTTGTGATGTTAACTCTCGAGCAATGTAACTACCAAGGTATCCTGTGCTACCCGCCAGTGCGACTTTTGTCATTTTTCTCTCCATTTTTCTTGTCGTTTTTTATCTTAATTTTTAATCAAATTTTCTTCATAGCCAATAAACTCAACTGCCTTGCTTGTCGCAAAACTCGTCACGATTAAAAAACTGGTTACAGCTTAGTGCTTGGTTTTTTGAAACCATTTGCCAATTAGGTCAAATGCCTGTGGTGATTCGTAAACACCATTGTGGTCCACGTCGGGAATTAAATAGGTTTCACCATGACTGTTTTCCGCTACAAATTCAGGGTAATTAGCGGCGTTAAACACTTCATCATTTTCACCAACAACCACAACCAAAGGCGCTTGTAAGGCTTGCAATGCAACATCCGACGTATTTGGTCTGATCGGTTGCGCCGACATTATCGAACGGTATGAATAGATCATAGGCGGATAACTGAATTTAAATGTCAGTACCGCGTTGTGGTCCAAACTGTGACTGCCAATGGTATTTAGCATGATGAGCCCAATGAACCGTTTAAGGTCAAAAACAACCAGTGCGTTTTCTGGATCATTATTTTCGGTATTTGAGCTTTTACGTTCTGTTGGTCCTTCCCCCATATTGGGTGCAAATAAAATATAGCCAGCGGGTATTACTTTAGATTTTTTAAGGGCATACCTTAACGCAATGCCACCGCCCATTGAGTGACCAGCTATATATATTTTGTCGGTTTTAAACCTACTTTTTATTGCAGATAACATGGCCAACAAATCATCTTCATATTGACCTATATAATCCAAATCAAAGGGCCGCCCATGCGATTTTCCATGCCCCCTTAAATCTGGTGTTATTACACTGGCACCTGTTGCTTTAGCCAACATTCTTGCGGATTCGACTAAGGTTTCTGAGGTTGCTGCCACACCATGTAAAAAGACAATAATTTGCTCAGGATCTTGTTGGATATAACGGGAATATAATGTATCTCCATTACCGACTGGCAAGTGCAGCACAGCTTCATTGGGAAATTCGTTATCAAGCAGCGATCCCTCTTTTGGTAATGTTTTGTGCAGTTTTTGTGGCGCGCTCAAAGTGAACTCATTTGCGGCACCAAACACGATTAACAAAAAAGCAATTGCGAGGTAAATGGCTAATATCGCGCCCATAATTGTCGTGCTTTTACCAATAAATCGAATCAACTTGTTTGGTTGAACTTGCATACCCTTCTCCTCATTTTCCTAGCTTGAATTAATTCGCTCAGTTAATGTTAATGAGTTCCGCTGACAAATGAGTCACATGATGATGTGATTAAAGCCAGTTCTATTAATGTGAGTGTGCTTGATGTTTGATGTTTGATGTTTGATGTTTGATGTTTGATGTTTGATGTTTGATGTTTGATGTTTGATGTTTGATGTTTGATAAAGCGACACAACTGTTGTCGCTCTAAAAAGGTTAGACTTCCGTCATAACCAGCCTTTGCAAAATGATAAAGAGTTCGATTATAAAAACAGGAAGACCGACATCCATTGTCAGTCAAAGCCAGTAGTTAACACACTTATGAAATTTTTCTATACATTCGTCCACCGGTTAATAAATAACTGGACGGCTTCTCGATTAAGAACATGATGTTTCTAGCTGGCTCGTTTTCACCACTAAAACAAACAAACACATTATCCTTCACATGGTTTAATTCAAGTTCAAATACCCCACCGGAAACATTAGGGAATTGACAAAGCAATTTATTTTCTTGCTCATAGATTTCTATTTGACTACCAATACTGGCATAACTGCCAACATATTGTGAAAGGTCAACGTTCCCTTTAGAAGGACTTAAATCTGGTTCTCGTTTTTCATTTGTCAAAGCGTCTAAAAGAATATTCTCCAACTCTATATACAACATCGCGCTAGGGCTATTGGTAAGTAACGACATAATCAAACCTTGTTCTGGGTATACCGCTAAATACGCAAGTTGCCCAATTGTCGCGCCTGTGTGTCCAAACATCGTTCGCTCGGGACGGTTTACTAAATACCAACCTAGACCCCACTCGGTTATCCCACTGCCGATATTTGGCAAGACATATTGTTTTTGTTGCATTTCCGCCACCGAGTCGGGCGATAGTATTTCGATATCTTGTTTCTTCAAACCGGAATTTAAGTGAAACTTCGCAAAAGTTAACAGGTCTCTTGCGGACATAGACAACACGGTTCCCGCTGGTGCATGACTTAAAGGCAAGTAACATTTTGGCGCGACTTGTAATTCACCACCAAGTTCCTCATTTGGAATATGACCTACAGCACCACGAAACCTTAACATTTCTGTCGGTTCAGAAGTTGATTCGGTTAGTCCTAAAGGTTTGAGTATTTTATCTTCGATGACTTTCGCCCACGGTTGACCCGTTACAACCTCAATGATCCGCCCAGCTAAAGTAAAACCGGTATTGCAATATGAAAGATATTCGCCAACATTGTGCAATTGCGGCAATAGGTAGCAGCGGTCGATAAGTTTCTCTACAGTGGGTTGAAACGGATCATCCTCAGGGAAAAAGTCCCCTTCCATACCACTGGTATGACACAATAAATTTCTAATCGTAATTGTTTTTGTCGCAACAGCGTCAGCCACCTTAAATCGAGGTAAATAATCGATAACACAATCGTCTAAATTCACCTTCCCTTCGTCGACAAGTTGCATCATCGCAGTCGTTGTAAACACTTTAGAAATAGAACCAATCTGAAACAACGAGTCATCTGTTGCCGCAACTTGGGTATTTTTGTTTAAAACGCCTGAAGATGCAGTCTTAACTTTATCCTGATGCATCACTGCCACTGTTGCTCCAACCACGTTGTACTTAATCCGCAGTTGCTCTAATAAAGTATCGAGATCTAATTTGTCCAATAGTGTATGGCTCATTATTATGTTCCTAAAGGTGGTTAGTTAAAGTGTCTGCCTGGTTAGCAATATGAGGGTTTTGACACCATGGGTATTTAAATTCAGTATTGGTCACCTTGTATGGAATTAATTTAACATTTGGCGTAATTGCTCCAAATGCACTCATATAGATGATTTCGTTACTAATTTTTGAAAATGATGAATAAAAATGCTGAGTAGACTTTGGAATAATGACTTTGTAATTACTTGCAACTAATCCAAAGTAATCTAGAAAATCGGGAGAGAAACATTGGCTTCTTTTTGACGACAGGATTAAATCAATACCATTGACTCTTAACACCACAACGTCACCAATATTTTGTACAAAGTCTTCATTTTCCAATTGCGGAAATGTATGAATATAATTTTCAGCGATACCAATAACCTTAGCAAGGATATCAACAGGTTGGCCAGAATGCACACTCATTTTACCACCAACTCGGACTTGGATTTTACTGCCAACACCGGCAATTTTGGCCACCTTTATAACTTCAGGGTCATATATAAAAGCAATTAATGCAGTCTGAATATTATGATCAATTAGCCATTTGAGAGCGAATGTCGAATCAGAGGGTGCACCACCGCCAGGGTTGTCGGATTGGTCGGCGACTACCACAGGAAAATTATCACTCTTAGTAGCCTTTAGCAGCGCCTCATTTAGTGGGATAGAATCAAATTTAACCTGCTCTCTTAATGCAAAAAATTTCATCCCAAACTGCATGGCAATAGACTCTGCTAGTTGATAATCGTTATTTGTGATCACTAACATTTTGATGCCGCTATCTGGCGTATCTCCCCATGGAAAACCATGCATCAATGTCATCGATAAGACGAGTTCAGTCGCCTCCTCGGCATACATTTGTGATACAAATAAACGCATACAATCCGAAGTTGTCGGGAAGATACCAATCATTTTGCAATCGAATATTGCCATCGTTGGTTTAATCAACCGTCGCTTGGCCTTAACTGCGAGATGGAAAACTTCTTCTGCACGTTCGTTAATATCGGTATGGGGGTACTCTTTTAAACCAACAATAATATCAGCATGATCCAACATGCTTTGGCTAATATGCCCATGCAAATCCAACTCAATCGCGATAACAACTTTGTCTCCTACCAGTACCCTAATTTTACTTAATAGGTCGCCTTCACAATCTGGATAACCTTCAGCGACCATGGCACCATGTAGATCTAACAGGATGATATCCAACGTTTTTGTTTCTGCTATTCTAAATAGCAACTCATCGCGCATCGACTCATAAACTGAACGAACTATTACACCAGACGGCTCAGCAAGCGCTAATAAACCAAAATGATGTTTATAGTTATACTCCTCACACAAGCTTCGCCACACAGACACAGGCCCTTTGCCATCAACAATGTATGGGTCAGCCAGAAATTGATCATTTGTAAGATAAACAAAGTCGTCAATTCCCGTCGGTAGAGGAGAAAAGGTATTGGATTCTGTATTTAGACAGGCAGTAAAAATATTCATACTGTACTGATCACTCCATCTTTAAGATTAGCGAAACGACTCACCGCAAGGCTATAAACAACGTCGTTGTGCCAACAAAAGCTATAACATTTGCTTTGAGAACATCGTATGAATCTAGCTTTACACAAGTAATAAAAGGCTGTTCTACCTTTCATCACAAAGACTTAACGAATTATCACGGAAGACTTAAAAATTAGGTTTGAAGGTGCGTTTGGTTGTTTTCCTACGTTTATTTTTAATACTAATTTGGTAAAAGAGGTGTTTTAAATAAAAGTACTAGAATGAAGGCTACCTCATTCTAGTTAATCGTATGGAAAGTAAGAGAATGTTTAATTTTCAAACTCTTGTTCAAGAGTTCTCGACGCTAAATAGAAAAACAATATGGATAAAGGTAAAAATAAAACGCTCGTTAACAGGGCCAGTCGTAACGCGTCATCGCCATAATAATTACTTAACACATCGCTTATCCCACCAATTATCATGGGGCCTAAGCCGCCACCAACCAATGTTGCCAACATACCCAAAATTGCGATTCCTAGCGCTTTATTTGTCACCCCAGATATACCAAATACGAGGGCAAATATCGGTGGCGTCATTAGACCAACTAAGGTACCGGAAACTCCTAGCATCCAGTAAACTAACGACAATGAACTAGAGATGTAAATGGCAACGGTTATGGGAATCAAGAGTATAATGACCAGTATTGGAAAATAGATATACCACTTAACATTTACTTTACCTATGAAGTTAGAAATAAGTCCGCCAAACAACATGCCTAAAACCCCACTTACGCCCATAACAAAACCTAATGAGCCGCCAGCTTGCGCTAAGTCCAACTCAAAATGTCTAATTAAATAACTCATTGTCCATTGTCCGCTTCCTTGGCCAAATACAGCAAAAACGGTGAAACCAATGATACAGTAGAAGAAACTATTTTTACTGAACAAAGTTCTGGAAGCAGACATAAACCCCTTGCCCAGTACCTCTGAAAAATTAGGAAAACGGCATACTTTTCTTGGTTCCTTCATTGTTAATCGAATCAATAGCGCCAACAAAATCCCAGGCGCACCCATTAAGACTAATGCATAGCGCCAGCCCCATTCGCCTGCAATAAAGGAACCGCCAGCTAAACCAACAACACTGCCAATTGTGCCGCCAATTAAAAATAACGAAATAGCCAAGCCACCACTTTTGGTGCTATACAGGTCGCTTAACATAGAGAGTGCCGCTGGGTGACCGCCGCCTTCTCCAATCCCCACACCAACTCGTGCTAAAAACATTTGCCAGTAATTTTGAGCTAACCCCGTAAGTACAGTCATAAAACTCCAAAACCCGACGGTCAGAGTTAAAAGCGTACGTCGGTTCCCTAGATCAGCCCACCGAGCGAAAGGCAACCCTAACGTCGCGTAAAACAATGAAAATGCCAGTCCCGATACAATTCCCAATTGCAGGTCGCTTAACATAAATTCGACTTTGATCGGTTCTAACAACGCCGAAAATACGGTTTTATCTATCGCATTAAATATCGAAACCATCACCAGAAGAAACAAAGCATAACGCTTATATCCTTGGCTAAAGGATAATTGAGCACTTTCAGTATCAGTATGTGGTTGTTTAATAGTCGTCATAATAAAACGTCCTGTAATTGATTTGTGGCATGTTGGCTAAAAGCCTGTCGAGTGAAGTTTTCTACGCCACTGGAACCGACTAAAATATTGTCTTCAATACGAACGCCACCAAAAGGTTTAAGTGCGTTAACTAAACGCCAATCAATGTCGTGTTTGTGTTGACCGGCAAATAATGAACTCAGCAGTGAATCGATAAAATATACACCAGGCTCAATGGTAAACACTTGATCATTGGTTATTGCTCTACCCATCTTGATATTCTCATTTGATTCACTAATATAAATTTGACCTTGGCTATTGGCAAACCGACCACCGACATCATGAACTTGTAATCCGATGAAATGTCCAATGGAATGAGGCATAAAATACCGTAATAACCCATTTGCTAAAACCGACTCAACAGAAGATTTAATCACACCAAAATCAACTAACAATGTCGCCACTTGGGTAAACGCCGAAAGATTTAAGCTTTCAAAATTAGCATGGTGTGCCACTTCATCAACTATGGATTGTTGGGTTACATCAAGGGCTGTAATTAACTCTGAAAATGGTTCAATGGAAAGTTGCTTAGCATCACTAGGCACTTTGTTTTTAGCGGCATATGTGCGTGAAATATCAGCCTTATACGCATGATGCGTCGCCCCCGCATCTATTAATAAACTGCGGTTGCCGGGAGTGACTTGCCGTTCAAACTCTCCGTAATGCAAAATGGCTGCATGGGCATTCGTTGCAATCACACTTGGATAAGCTAATTCAAATTGAGACTGTTGACAGCCGCGACAAAATGCCAAATTGATTTCAAATTCGCTAGCGCCGCTATTAAATGCCTGTTCCGCTGCCACATGTCCATCTACGGACGTATGATTTGCCTGACGTATGCATTCTTGTTCATATTGCGTTTTATTTGCCCGTTGCCAATCTATAGAATTAATTAACCTCGACGGATTGCGTTCTCCCAACGGCCAGTGACAAAAAAAGTCGGCTTGAGGTCCAACAAAAGCGACTCGACCAGTATTTGGAAAAAACTGTTTTGCCATTTCTCGCTGGTACATTTCAATTACATCAAATTGATTTAACCAGTCTTCTGAGGGCAATTGTTGCTTCGATGTCCAAATATCACTTTGTAAAAACAAAAGAAGTTTTGGCTTTTTACCAATTGTATTCACAATCCAACAATCAGGAATATTTAAAATAGGACACAGCAAGTTAAACTCTGAACTTGCTTTAAACGAATACGGGATATCATCTTTATAAGGGTATTCGGTCGTGCCACCAAATAAAATTAAGTGCTCGAAACCAGCAGATGACTGCAGTTCGTCAAAACATTGCTTATAAGATTGAACATGCTCAATGAGCAAATTAGTGAGGGACATTTTTGTGTTTCCCCTTTCGAATTTTGTTACTGTCTATTGCGCTTGCAGCATTGCGAATATGCGCACCGTCTAGCCAGTCAAGTTCAGGATAGTGATAACTTGAAACCTGATTTTTTGGCGACTTTATTGCTTCGCTCGGTAAATGCTGCGCCAAAAAGGCTGAGGTTAATTCATTAATAATTTGAACTGTTTTCTCACCTTCTAGGGGGCCTAACATAAAAAGAGAACGCAGTATTTTTCCTTGTAATAGTGCCCAATCAGAAAAGTCATTATGTGCAGCGCCATTAATAACAGCTCGAATTACATTTGGGTTATTGCCAGTGTTGTCATAGGTTTCATAATGAAAGTCGTTAAACCCACCAGGACTTTTTAATTTAATGGCGTTAGAGTGTAACATTAGCAGTGGCGTCGCAATGTTTGTATCCATCAACTCAGTCCCCACCTGCCCACCATCAAGGTTTACTACAGCTTTAACTCTCGCATCTTGATGCCCGAAAGTCGCACTTGCGGAACCGCCAAATGACATGCCAACTGCGGCAATATGATTAAAATCGGCAAATTGGCTGAATGCGCAATGTGCATCATCCGCCCCCCCACTTTCAACAAAATCTAACGCAGCCTTTATATTATCTACCCACTGTGCCTCTAATACTTTAGCTTCCTCTACACTGGACCAGATTCGAGTAAACTGTTCTCGCTGAACTAAGGATGGCGCGTTAATCAGTGGAAGAACCGCGTTAAATAACTTGCCTGTTTGCATCAATTGAGCAGCGGCTTGATCCATCGTCACTACCTCGCCATTATTTAACTTAGCAACACCGCAGTGCCCAACATGGGCGACAGAAATAACAATATAGCCACAACTCGCAAGATGTTCACATAACTGGGTATTGCTATTGTTTAATTGCCCAAACCCATGGGAAAAAACCACCACTGGCCGTGTTTTAGGGGCCGATTTCAACAATGGCGTATTTTCGTAAGACCATGTTGTCGAGTTGGTCATTTGTGGCAGCAGTTTTTCCGGCAGACCTAGCGCGGCTGCCAACTCCGATTTGATCTCCGCCAATTCAGCAGATTTAAACAGAGGCGTTCGAAAATGGCCGTCAACTGACGCCGCTGGATACCATAGTTTTAATGGTAAAAAAGGCGTTTGATTTGACTGATTTGAGGACTGTTCTGACAGGTTGACCTGCACATTCTTTAACCCAACTCGATAAGGCCCCACCGGGCTAGGTCGTTTAACAACCGGGAAAACCAATTGGGGGGCCACCTTAGCTGCGCCGATAACAATCGGCGCGATAAGTTTTTGGATCAAGATATTGCTTTTTAAACTCATCTGATTCCTAACCTCAATAAAACCTATAATGTAACCGTAAGCCAACTGTTCGCGGCCTTAAGGTATTGATATAACTTGAAGATAAGTCACCACTATTGAGAATAAAATCATCGTTATTGGTTAAGTTTTCCGCGTAAACATTGATTTCCCATTCATCAACAAAAATACCGACACTTGCTTCTACATTTTCGTAAGCGTCATTTTCAGCTAAATATGGGTTTGCTGTTGTCGC
The DNA here is from genome assembly GCF_030548245.1 of Psychrosphaera sp. 1_MG-2023. Lineage (NCBI taxonomy): Bacteria > Pseudomonadati > Pseudomonadota > Gammaproteobacteria > Alteromonadales > Pseudoalteromonadaceae > Psychrosphaera > Psychrosphaera sp. 1_MG-2023. The sequence continues at coordinate 70,424 of NZ_JAUORW010000018.1, read as the reverse complement.
ACCGGCCTGATTAGAAAAGCCATTGAGTGAATCACCAACAAATTGCGCACCAACATACGCAAACATTTCGTATTTAGAGTAAACATCCCAATCATATTGCGCCGACACTGCAACTTGGTAATCCACCGCGCCAGGTAATGAATCCCCCTTTACGACACCTGAACGAATGCTATCTGCGCTATTGATTTCAGTAATTTCAGAATCTTGTAATGTCACAGCCAGATTGAGTTTTAAATCGTCTACAACTCTGAGCTCTAGTTCTAATTCGGCACCTTGAGAAACAGCTTCTCCCGCATTGGCAATATAATTGGCAACATCAGACAAACGAATGGCATCTATTTGAATGTCACTCCACTCAATATAAAACAGCGCAGCATTTAGTCTAACTTGTCGGTCGAAAAGGAAAGATTTAACACCAAATTCATAATTTAACGTTTTATCGGGGCCATACAAATTAGGTATATCAAGAGGATCGTCAGGATCTACAGGGCTCTTTCCTACGAACGGGTTAGTTTGACCAATTCGATAACCCGTTGCGACACTGCTGTAAAGGTGCCAATTGTCGGACGGTTGATATGACAAGGATGCGCGCCACGTAGTTGTGCCGTTATCTTCTCCTTGATTGAAAAATTCAACAGATTCTTTAGCAAAGGTAGCAAAATTGAGCACTTGCCGTTCTGGCTCTTTAATGCTCACTTTTACATTTGAAACCCTAGCACCTATTGTTCCAACCCATTCATCGGTAAACTGATAACTTAGTTCACCAAAAGCCGCTAACTCTTCCGACTCTGTTTTTGTATTTGTTTTAAGAAATATGTCATCTTCCATCAACCCCGCAGCAACATTAGTATTAATGTAATCAGCGAACCCTGGTAAAGTAAATTGAAAATCAGCATTGGATTCACGGTTAATATAAAACAAACCACCTATCCACTCTAACTTCGACTCGGCGTTAGAGACAAGGCGCAATTCCTGCGAAACAAATTCTACTTCCCATGGCTCATTATTCGCTAATAGTGGAAATCCAAGTCCCGTTATGTCGCCATAATCAATTCGAACCGCGGTTTCTGACGAGGTATAAGAAGTTGATGATACTAGAGTAGCAAAATCCATCACGTTATAGTTAATGGTTGCGTTATAGCTGGTTAATGTTGAAGGACGCCCTTCAGATTGTGCTGAAGATTTTTTAAACTTTCCTAAATCAGGTGCCCAGGCATCACTGTCTTCAGGTTTGCTACTTTGATATAACACTTCGAAAGTCGCGTCCAAATTATCAGCGGCTTGCCAACGAGCCGATACTCGCCCACCCTTTTCAACTACCGAGTTGTCGGTATCCAATGCAATATTTTCAACCCAACCAGCCTCATCACGATAGTAACCCACCGCACGAACCGCAAGCGTTTCTTCGACAACAGGAAAATTGATCATTCCGTCGTATCGCTGGCGTAACCCGGCATCTTTGGTATTGGCAAAATCAATCCGTGCAGATGATTCAAACTCATCTAACTCGGCTTTTCGGGTGATCACTCGTATCGTCCCGCCCAAAGATCCCGATCCAAATAATGTCCCCTGTGGCCCACGTAACACTTCAACTCGTTCTACATCATAAAGGCGTAAATCCGGTTGTACTGAAGCGCCAAAAGTATCCGTGACAGGCATATCATTGATGTAAACCGAAACTGGATCCTGCGTATTGCCACCACTTGTCGATGTTGCGATACCGCGGATATTGAAGGCTGATCGGTTCTTAATAGGTTGATTTAAAGTAACCCCAGGCATCGACCTCGCGATACCTTCTAAATCATCGATACCAAGTGTTTCGATATCTGATGTACTGTAAGTGGAAATACTTGCAGCAATATCCTGTTGCGACTTTTCTCGTTTAGTGGCTGTTACAGTAATGACTTCAAACGATTCTTCTTGTTTCACATTATCCTGATCTAATGCGGAATCAGCAGCAAATGAATGAGAGCTTAATGCTAACATTACAGAAATAGACGAGGCTGACAGAATCCAGCGATTTTTTGTGGCTAAGTTTGATATTTGACGTTTCATGTTGGTATTCCCAAAAATAGAATTTATTATTTTAAAATATTCAATTTGCTTAACTTCCATTTGAGTCTGCCATTTACAACTAGGTAAAGATTAGCCTGTAGTCACTGTTGCGTAACCAATCATCACCTTCGTATATACATTGCGAAACAGCAATAATTAAATATTAGCCGTATCCACCTTATTCGCTTACTAAAAAGGCTTTGTATTCATATAACAATCTATTTTTTCGTTGCCATTTCACCACCAGCTAAACAGAAGAACCAAAGTATTTGCCCTAAGCCAAAAACTAAAGTCAGTTGTTCTAGAGCTGGGAATATCGTCAGCACCCCAGCCAAGCCAATCATAATGCCAATATAAAGTGTCAATTTGTTAATCAATTGGTTCTGTCGACATATCATACTAATGGCCATCATCCACATACCGCCTAGCAGTTCGATTCCACCACCAATAGATTGCACTAAGATATAAACCGTTTGCCAAATTACCTGAAAAGATCCCTGCAACTCACCATGGTGTTGGAAAAAACCTATGGTTGAAATCATGATAAATCCAGTGGCTAATACAAAACCGGACCAAATATCACCCAGCATAAAAGAGAAAGACCACAATGCATTGGCTTTTTCCCGCGGTAAAACATAGCGCGCACTGTGGTTTAGCATTAACAAGCTCAACCCAAATACAACGTATAAAATGGCATACCACACCATCATGCTTGATGGGTAATTCACTAGATGTTGAAACTGCGACATTATCGAGTCAGCAAAATTAGGGGCAATGACAGCGATGTAAATAATACCCACGATATAACACAAAGCACATAACAAGGCCGCGAGTCGAAATATTGAGTGTGTAGCGTAAACCATTTTTAGTCCTCCTTTTAATCTTCAAGAATCCGCATTAAACATAGGAAAACGTAATGGTTCGTCCAAAATCCAGATGTTGGTCGAATTTTAATCGTCAATACCAGACCATTTCACCGCCGCTCTTTCTAGGCAAAGTTAAAACTAATCCAACTTAAAACTTCGGAGGATATATGATTAAAAAGCACAAATTAGGTAAACGCGGTTATGAGCGCCGCACTTTAAGTTCGATAACCGCGACTCTCCTTTTGTCAGGCATGAGTTTTACTAGCTCAGCCGATAGTTTGTCGATAGGTGTTGGTGCCGCAGGCTTTGAAATGCCCTATCAAGAAACCAGTACTCAACAAATGTTTTTCCCCACCGTGAACTATGCTAAAGGCAATTTTCAAGTCGGTATCTTTGGTGCTAGTTATAACATTAAACAAGAAGCCAGTTACGCCGTTTCAGTTGGCATTTCACCGGGCGAATTTTTCTTGGATGCATCAAAATCAAATGATGTTTATATTCAACAACTCGATGACCGTTCATTTAGCCTTTACGTAAATAGCAAAGTCAGTTTTTATGGCACTTGGGGGGCGTTTTCAGCGTCATTAGAGCAGGATATTTCGGGCCAAAGTTCAGGCCAAAGAGTTGTTGCACAATACGCATATCCAATGACAGTAAGTCCTGAATTAACCATTACCCCATTAATTGAAACATCCTGGTTAAGCCAAAAAGTTAATGACTTTTATTTTGGAATAGATCAAAGTGAAAGTAGCACATTTGAGCCTTATGAAGCGTCATCAGGCGTTAACATCGGACTTGGCGTATCAGCCCTGTATTCCTTCAACGCTCAATGGCAGTTTATGCTCGCGGCTCGATATGCAAAACTTGATGATACCGTAGCGTCTTCACCAATCGTAGATAACACAAGTAGTACAAGCGCTTTTATGGTGGTCAATTACAAATTTTGGTGAAGTCTTAATCAATGCCCGTACTACATTTGTCCGGGCATTATCTAGCGATTCGTGCTTTTAACTAGCCAGTCATTCCCTCTACTTTATATGCAGACAAATCCAGCCATATGTATAAAACCGAGGAAATATAAAACTAAACTTTACAACAACATCAATAATGAGTACGTAAAACAAATATTCTACTGGCCAATGGCTAAATACAACAAAATACCCTAGCGGAATTCGAACACCAAAATTAGAAATCAAAATAGCTTTGATTGTAAAATGTCCGTCACCAGCTGTTCTTAGAATTCCTGACAAAATTTGGTCCAACACAACAAAGGGCTGAACAATCGCTAAAACAACCAGAAATGCCGCTGTAGTACCCACGATGTTCTCATCAAGAACCAGTAAATTGGCAATCTCATTTGAAAACCACGCTAAACCAACGCTACTGATCGTAACCATAAATATTGCAGATCTAATGGTTAAATACGCTTTGTTAATTACGGTCTCTTTGCAGCCTGCTCCGAGTGCCGCCATCACAAGTGCTGAACCAGACATTGAAAATCCAGTACCGATAGCGCTAAATATAATGAATATATTAATTCCTATACCAAATGCGGTGAGCTCATTCACACCATACTGGGCAATAAAACCGGTATAAAACACCATGGATACTTGTAAAATTAGCGGCTCAATCGATGCCGGCATCGATATATGCCAAAAGTCGTTCCAGTTTGTTTTATTAGCAACGCCTGTCGCTTTAACAGGGAGTCTCAACTTATCACTTAACCACCAATAGCTATAAACGACAGCCATCAACCAAACCGCAAGACCCCAACCAGCTACAATCCCGAACAATCCCAATTCAGAAAAACCCAGCCGACCAAAACACAATAAATAAGCGAATACAATAGTCATGAGATTAGCCGCTAAATTCACTTTTAAGGGAGTATATGCATCGCCAACCGCTCGGTTAGCCGAATCTAGAATATAGATGACAAGTTGCGCCGGGAAAATTAAAGTCAACCCAATGATATAATGATAACCATCGGCAACAATATTAGGAGAAAGATTAAAAAAACCAATAATTTCCCGGTTAAAGCCTATCACTATACATACTATTAACAAGCTAATTGCCCCACCAACCAGCAAACTTGAACGCAGGGCATTAACGGCAGAACCGCGCTCACCACGTCCCCAAGACAGTCCAACTAATGCGGTGCAGGCGGCGCCTATCCCCATAACAAAACTCAAATGTGTTAAGTTAATGCGCTGGCCGACAGCGACAACAGTAACGGCTTCATTACTGATCACCTGGACAAAGTTTATTAAAATGATCCCGGTTATGCTTGAGCATAATGTGGTGACAACAGACGGAGCAGTAACAGACCAAAATGAATTCATGATGCGCCATAATATGTGATGCGGATTGTTCTAAATAAGATTTACCGTGATCCCAGGTGAAATTAGCCTACAATGAAATCATAGTGCTAAAAGATAACGGCGGTGGCCTCTATTTCTATTTTAGCTCCGGCTAACATCAAGTCAGAACGAACAACAGAACGCACAGGTCGATGCGCTCCAAAAAACTCAGCATAAGCGGTGTTGAAACAAGCATAATCTTCTACGTCTGTTAGCCAAACGTTCACCTTGACAATATGTTCAATACTTAATTCAACACTTTGCAACGTCATTGCGATGTTCCTCAATACAATACTGGTTTGTTTAGTAATATCCGCTGTACATAAACTACCATCCGGTTGAAATGCTAATGCCCCAGACAGATAGATAGTATCTTGGCATTTAACCGCCGCAGATAAAGGCGCAGTTAACCCATTTGGTAACACAATTGGTTTGCCTAAAAATAGTGGTTTCATTTGTTTTCCTAATTAGTTTCTAAGTTGGTAAGGCGAAGCGTCTATGCCTGCCACACCGCCTGTAATTTGTTGGCTTAATATAAATGCTGAACCGGCTGCCTGTGTCCAACCTAAAGGACCATGCCCTGTATTAACATAAAGCCCTTTGACATGGGTTCCACCAATAAATGGCAGTCCATCTGCCGACATCGGCCTGAAACCACACCATGATTCAGACTCATGACGGTTGGAATTAGCATATAGGTTTGGCATTAGTGATTGAAAAAAATGCCATAGGTTTTCTATTCGACTGGGATCTATTTTTGCATTCCAGCCACTAAATTCTGCAGTACCCGCTAATCGTATTTGCTTCCCTAAAGGCGTAATTGCCGCGTGCATTTCATCATCCAAAATGGCATGTTGAGGCATATATTTACTTTGTTTTGCAGGTACCGACAGCGAATAGCCTTTGACAGGTTTGACCGGAATATTTATGCCGAGCGAACTCAACAACTCTGTACTCCATGCACCAGCGGTGATAATTAAGGATTGGCAGTCAAATTCTTGATTATTTGTGACAACCCCATATATTTTACCGCCATGTACCTTTAGCCTATGTACATCACTATTAAAATGGAATTCACCACCATTGAGCGTGATGTATCTAGCTAATGCATGACAAAACTGTCGAGCATTACCCGTTGCATCCTGAGGGTAATAAATACCACCGCACAATTGAGATTGGGCGTCTTCTAATGCAGGTTCTAACTCTATAAGTTGCGGCGTGGTTAATGCCTCGTGCGCCAACCCATTATCGGATAAAAAACGTGTCCGCTTAAGGGTTTGTTCTAAAGCTTGAGTTGACCTGAAAACTTTGATCGTTCCGTTTAATTTGTATTCAAATGTCCCCTCTAGCTGCTCGCTTATTTTTGCTAATTTAGCCAAACTAAACATGGCGAGTTTCATATTGTGTAGAGTCGCAAATTTGTATTGGCTTAAGTTAGAGTTTGATAAAAACCGCACCCCCCAACTTATGTATTGATGCAAATAACGTGGTTTTAACAACATCGGCGCATCATTTTTGCCAAGATATTTAAGCAATTGCGAGAATATGCCTGGTGCATTCCATGGTTCTGGCATTGAAGGCGTTAATAATCCACCATTAGCATAGCTGGCTCCAAGTGCGACTGATTTTTGTTGTTCAATTATCGAAACTCGATAACCTTTATTTATTAGAAAATAGGCCGAACATAAGCCGGCTAAGCCAGCACCTACTATTGTAACCTGTTTATTGTTATACATCGTCAACGGCACCTAATTCCCTAATCAACTCATCAGGCCTTGGGCCCGAAACACCAAAGCTGTGAGTTTTAAAATTACAAATAAAAAACCACCAAAAACATCTATGCTTTTGGTGGTTTTAATTTACTGATCAAATATTGTGTTTTCTTAACTTATCGGCATTTTAACACGTCACAAAGTCACAAATTTCGTCCAGTTCATAGTCTACTCATTACCACTGATAACCAACAAAGAAGGTTACTTGTTTGCCGCCAGCATCATAGTCGTCACCATCTAAATCAACATCATAACTAGATTGGCGTACATCAATACCCGCAACGACAGAGTTAGAAAACTCAAATTGAGCACCAATAGCAACCCAATAACCCGTGCCATGGTCTTCTACTTCAATGGTTTGATTACCTTCTTCAACTTCGATGTTGCCATAACCTAGCGCAACACCACCACCTAAATAAGGTTGAACCGCGCCAAAATCTTCATAGGTATAACGTAAACCTAAGTCGAGTTCAGCTGAATATACGCCAGTTTTGTCGCCATCTTCCTTTATTTCCTTGCCCGTACCAAACGCATCAATAGCAATCGATACTGGATAGTCCTGGTGTTTTAGGTCTAACATAAAGCCAACTGAATCGTGCTCATCAAACCGTTCCCACTCGCTTTCTAAAGCTTTAGAACCGATCCCAACCTTTAATGTGGTGTCCCAGGTATCTGCTAAAATAGGCGCACTGATTGTTGTTAACAAAAGACTTGCTACTGTTACTAATTTTGTAAATTTCATTTTGTTTCTCCTCAATTAAGTTGCAGCCATTTTGCCTAATCGAGGGTTTCCGGTAATCACATCATGATGTGATTTTGCCGCACGACCCTGTGATTAAAGCATTAACTTAAACGCATCAAATATGATTGAGGTAAAGGTGAACCAACCATTTTGAACTTCTAAAGCATTGGTTTTTAAGGCTTCTAATTTATTTTGGTCAAGTAACTGGCCATCAAAAATTACACTTTCAATCTGATGTAAAGCCGACAAATCTTTCAGGGGGTTACTTGGCAATAGCAGTAAATCAGCAATTTTACCCTCTTCAACCGACCCATACTTCTGATCTATCCCTAATGCTACGGCATTATCATAAGTAGTGGCGATCAACGCCGAGTGCCGAGAAATACCGGCGGCCACCAGCAGCTCAATCTCTCTAATCGTTGCGATGCCCGCTTGCCCAATTAATGCTCCGGAGTCCGAGCCAACCAATAACTTAACTCTGGCGTCATGTAAAAACTTAGTTATGTCCAATAACCTTGCCAATGTTTCTTTATTACGGTTAGCAAGTTTAGGACTTGAGTCCAACCAGCGGTTTACACCAAACGCCTTTGCTAAATACAAATGCGCCGGATTCATATATTCTAAAGCTTGCTTATCTAAATAGGCCTGCCCTTGACTGCTCAGTAGTGTCAATTCTTCATAGACAGCTAAGGTAGTGACGATAGGAACTTGCAATTGCAAATAATGCAGCGCAAGACGTTCCAACTCCTCTTGGTCGTATTTATAATGCATTCCATGGGCAAAAATATCTTCAATATGCTCCATGCTCGACAACGTCCGTAATGATCTAAAACCTAACCCGTCGACAGGCACTGGACCATGTTTTGAAACTTCAATATTTAATTTTTTGGCTTGTTCAACAATCGCCATATATACATCTGGATCAAAGTCGCCATAAATTTTTATATAGTCATAACCTTGATTTCTGTATTTCGTAACGGCTTGTTTTGCTTTTTGGGGCGTATCGACATAATGATGAAATGGATCGCCAGGTACGCCATCTAAGATTGGAGATGACACCAAAAACCGACTGCCGTACCATTGTCTTTTATTAATTTCGTTACGCCATGCCAGTTGTCTTTGATTGCCACGCATACCTTTAATTAAGGTCACGCCTTTAGACAGGCCCAAGGTTAAATAGGCGCTGTCTTCAATATGAGCGTGGGCATCAATGATCCCCGACATTAAAAACTTGCCGTTACCATCAATAAATTTCACTTCACCAAGTTGCGACTTAAAATGATCTAAATCTGACGAAATTTTTGTTATCTTGCCATTTTGAATAAGGACATTTTGGTTTGATATTTCGGGTTGATTCAAATCAGCGGTGATAATTGTGATATTAGTGATCAGTAAATCTGGCTGTGTTTTATCCCAATCGAGCCTAGCTCCTGTTGAATAAAAAGCACCGTATAGTGCCGCGGCAAGTATGATACTCACGGCCAGTATTAAAAATATAAATTTCACCAATTGATTTACATAGTACATAGTTCATCTCCTGCTTTGCGTATAGGAGCAGAGTAAAATATGTAAAAAATTAGTCGTCTAAAATACAGATAATGGACGTTTAATTTCTAAAAATTGGTTTAATAGTACCAACGAACAACACAAAAAAGTTTAATTTTAATGACGCCCCCTGCTATTAAATATTGACTAAACTGTGATTTAAACACAGTGTTGCGAGCATTATTTAAACGTCAATTTGAAAAAGGAAACGTTCCAATGTTGGCCAATCCCATAACTGTTTTAGTAGTAGAGGACAATATTTCACTTGCGGAGCAACTCATTGCGTTTTTAGAAAATTTATCCTGGACCGTCGATTTTGCAGCTAAGGGCAAAATGGCGATAGATTTACTGAATGACAATATATACGACGTCGTGATCCTTGATTTAAGTTTACCCGACATCGATGGCACACAGGTTTGCCAACACATTAAAACAAACAATATTCGCAATACACCGGTCTTAATGTTAACCGCCCGGGATTCGTTTGAAGACTTAGAAACTGGATTTGATACCGGCGCAGATGATTACTTAACAAAGCCGTATGATTTAAGAGAAGTAGCGATGCGATGTAAAGCGCTTGCTCGGCGACATGAACTCCATGAAAGCAATGCCATTCAGTTAGGTAATATGGAACTAAGCCAGCGAGATAAAACCGTCAGAATTAACAATAATGAAATCCCTTTAACTAAAGTTGGGTTTCAAATATTACAAAAACTTATAAAAAGCTACCCCAATGCCATAACTCGGTCTGAACTCATTTTTGATATTTGGGCTGATGAACCACCCGAAACCAACGCGTTAAAAGTACATGTCTATAGCTTAAGGCAACAATTAAAACCTTATCCTAATCTTAAAATATCAACCTTAAGTGGTGTCGGATATCGACTGGAAATGACCGATGTTTAATAATATTACCAAAAAGCTCTTTTTCATCTTATTTACTATGACTTTTGTGTTTAGTCTGGTTTATACCGCGGTTATATTTTTAGTGGCTTATGTAACTGAAGATTCGTTGTTAAACAGAATGTTAACGCTAGAAGCTGCCAACATCACATCCGAAACACCCAAAAATTACGCCCTGCCAGCCTATATCAAATACTATAAAAACGAATCTGAATTACCAACTCAACTAAGAAAAGAATTGCAACAACACCCCGCGGAAACCGAGTTTTTCATCGATAACAGTGTTCACTACCATTTAAAACACATTTATCATGGCAATAATCGATTTGGTATTTTAGTCGCAGAAGTATCCAACCTATTAGTTGTGACCACTTTGGCAAAGGAGCTCACTTACTTCTTTGTTGCCGTGACTTTATTTATGCTAATTATAGCGACCTTCTTAGCGTTAATCACCGCAAAATACATTGCCTCTCCAATCAAATTGTTAACGAATGAAGTTGATAATTTTACCCAAGATAGTGACATTTCAAATCGTCTACTCGATAGAAAAGACGAGGTTGGCTTCTTAGCCAATAAATTGAATGTCACCATGAACCAAATCGTATTTGCCCTAAAACGTGAGCGGAATTTCACCTCAGACATCAGCCACGAATTACGTACGCCGCTCACTTACATCAACAATTATGCAGTCGGATTAGACCCAACTCATCCTGGGTACAATCACTTTACGCAAGCCATTAACGAAATGAATAATATCATTTCTACACTTTTGGCCATTGCTCGTCAGGAAAATTTAAGTCAGCAAAGGGTTACTTTAATCTCTGTAATCGAGCAGGTTGTGATTTCTCAGCACGACAATTTAATAACAAACCAAAATGAAATCGAACTCAATGTAGACAATCATATTTACGTGTTAGCAAACCAGCAGTTGTTAACCTTGCTATTTAGAAACGTCATCGAAAACGCAATATTTCACGGTAATAAAGAGCAAACAATAGAGCTTAGTTTTGCAGATAATAAACTAACAATAACCAATCAATGTATAGATCTGAAACAAAGAAAACGTGTTACACACAACTTTGGCCATGGTACCCATTTAATCGAGAAGTTATTAGATTCACAACATTTGACCTATACCAAAAAGGATCTGGGAGAAAGTTATATAGTAGAAATCGATTTAGACCCCATTTTAGTCCAATAAAAAAGCAATTTATTACAAGTTTATACGCTAGTTTACCTTTGCTTTACCTCCCTTCACTTATCTTGTTTAACAACTTAATAAGTAGGAAGCGAGTGCAATGTTAAAAAAATTCATCTTATCCGTAGTGACATTTATATCCATATTGGCCGTTTTAGGTTATTGGTTTGTACGCATGTTTTCCGATGAACTATCGGTTGATTATAGCAACCAGCAAGCCCATGACTTGGCCTATATACAACAATCCCTGCCGACGCAACGGGGTAAAATACTGGCCATAGTTACAAACACTAAAACTATGGGCCCGCAACAAAAACAAGCTGGATATGAACTTACTGAGCTGTCCCGCGCCTATTATGTTTTTAAAGTCAATGGCTTCGAGGTAGATATCGCCAGTCCGCTTGGAGGTGAGCCGCCAATGGTAAGAGATGACGACGATATGGGCGCGTTTGATTTTGCGTTTCTTAATGACCCCGCCGCGATGGCAAAAGTTAAAAATACTCTGAGCGTCAGCCAAGTTGACGCTGCAGACTATCAAGCCGTCTATTTTGTTGGCGGGAAAGGCACTATGTTTGACTTTCCAAACAATCAAGATATTCAACGTTTAGTTAGGCAGTTTTGGATCGAAGACAAGGTTGTATCGGCGGTATGTCACGGACCAGCAGCTTTAATCAACGTGAAGTTAGACAATGACCTATATCTGTTGGAAAACAAACACGTTGCCGCTTTCACAAATGAAGAAGAGTTGTTATTCATTCCCGAAGCGGAGGCTATTTTTCCGTATTTATTACAGACTAAACTTGAAGATATGGGTGCAAAGTTCGAGGCTGGACCTATGTATTTAAATAATGTCGTGGTCGACGGAAAATTGATCACCGGCCAAAACCCTTGGTCTGTTTGGGAGTTATCGGAACAAATCATTGTGAGTTTAGGTTATACCCCGGTAGCACGCGCAAAAACCGCTGAAGAAAATAGCGTTACCATATTAAAAACGTTTAAAACCAAAGGGTATGACATGGCTATGGCCCAACTATTAGAAATGCAATTTCAATACAATGCGCCAATAAACAAAACGCTCATCGCAACCCATGCATTTTTAGCATTATTGTCGTTTGACTTGAAACAACTTGTTGGCCTTATTTCGCTATTGTCGACGTCTAATTTAACTGCAGAATAAAAAGTAAAACCTGATCCCTCTCGGGTGAAGATTTAATATTAGTACGCTGGCTGTTCATTCGTGAGCGGCCACAATTTTGCCATTATCACGTTTTATCCTGACCAATACCTTTTAATCAATACCTTTAAAACAATACCTTTTAAAGAGCGCCTTTTATCTGATGGCCAATACTTCCTACCTCCTTTACACATGCCTTTTGCACCTTTTTGCACCTTTTTGCAAATTGGGACGGCGTCTCCCCTACTTCTTTTCGAAAAACAGAGTTAAACGAAGACTTAGAATTAAAGCCTGACGCAAAGGCAATCTCAAGTACCGATCGACGTTTTGCCGTGACCGCTAATGATTTTTGCACGTCTTCAATACGTTTGAGGTTTACAAAACGATTGAAGTTCATTCCACCACCTTCGCTAAAGGCAAAAGAAATGTCTTTAATAGACAGACCTGTAAGATCCGAGATATCTTTAACCGACAATCTAGGTTGCTTATAAAGCTCTCTGCTGGAGATTAGCTCCGTTAATTCCACAAACACGGCTTGAAATATCGAATTAGAGCTAAGCGAAACATAGTTCTCAACATTGCGGTTTTGGATCTGATTCTGGCGCCGGCTTTGGTTTCGATTGACCCCCTGACAGAGTTGCTGATTCCGGCTGTGGTATTGAGGTTGGTGATTACTCATCGTTTGGCCCTGCCATCTTTTTTATGTAGTTAAGGTTGAGTCCCGCATCCCTTATTTTTCTTAATAAACCATGTAAGGCAGATTGGTCTTCTATTTGTCCAATGAGCAACGTGTCGGAGTCTGTGGTAGTAATTTCAAAACCAGCAAACCAGACACTCCACTTTTTATCCAATTGCCCTTTTAGTGATATTACGTAAGCACTTGATGTCTCTTCTTGCATTGCAAAACCTATCTTTTAAAAATTGAGTGAAATTGGTCAATCATTGGTTTTAACTACAATTAGAGGCGTTTACTGATGTATCAGGTGCCAGATAAGTGCAGTTAAAACAAAATTTTCTAGGGGAGTATGTTAAAAATTGCGGCGCTTTAGAGAATCACATCATGATGTGATTTTGATGATAGTTCACATCATTGGCGAAGGTTTTAAATTAAGATCACAAGCCAAAAATCAGGCACAAAAAAAGGGGTTTCCCCCTTTTTAAATTACTTAATGCGTACTGTCTTTTATTCACCGCTTAAAATTGCAAGAACCGTTTCAATAGACTTATCAATCACTAACTCTCGGCTTTCTAAATCAAAATGTGGCACTTGTACATCAACCGGGATCCCTGTTCTTTCATACCATTCGCCATCTGTTGTTAAGTATTTTTCATTAGACAGGTTTATCATAAAACCATTAGGTAGGGTCTTGTCCAAGATATCAGATAATGCCCCCTGCGTAGGCTGACCTACTGTAGCAATATGATCCTGTGCTTTTAACAAAATAACAAACGTTTCTGCGGCACTCACTGTCGATGCGCTGGTTAATATAAACGTCGGTTTAGTATACGTTTGAGCGGCAGGGGTTAAATCATAATTTGATACTGTAGTGACGCCAAACTGATCCGTCACCGACTTTTGTGCGAATGTACCAGCCGATTCAATGAAGTAACTCGCAAATGCCATTGAAATAACATCACGACCACCATTGTTCATTCTCACATCAAGGATAAGTGCATCGGTATCACTCAGGTCTGTCAGAGCCGACTCAATTGCACTTTTTGCAGCGGCAATATCCGCCTCAATGTCTTCTAGATTACCGGTACTGGCGACATCCACCATCGCGCCGATTTCCAAATAACCTACCCCTTCATTTTTGAACCACTTTAGGACGCCGTCAGTTTTGATATCGGACTCATCTTCTGCATAAGTTTCAATAATGGCCTCATACAATTCGATATTGTCACCAATGTACTCGTTGACCGCCGCCGAGTGTTCCGCGGGAATAGGTAAACTCAAATTATTCTGCTCGGCATATTCATTTAACAATTGTTCCCACATCACCGGCTCGTTATTAACCGACGCAACACCAATATCTGGTGAAGTTACTGACACATGTGAATCTTTCAATGCTGCAATAGCATTATATAAGACATCAAAAAGCTCAACATCGCTCGTGTCACTGTCAACTTCCGCCGCCGCAGCGTTGTAAATCGCATTCCAGTCGGTGCCTGTTAATTCAAAACTCACATAATATTCAGCAAATGTTTGAAAAAACAAATCTAAATCTCTAACCACATCACGCTGATAACCCGACTCACCCTGTTGTGCAATAAAGCCATTTTCACAACTACTTGGCATTAAACCGTTTGCCGTTTTAGTATATTCTTTACCCGGAGAATGAAAGTCTTTAGTGCCGTAACCTGCAATTAATTTAAAGTGTTCGCTGTCTGCCGAATATATTACCTCGTCAATATCGGCTTCTGAATCAATAGTGTCTTCATCTTCAACTAAACAGTAGTCAGACGTATAATCAAAAGTCATGAAAATACCGTTTCCTATTTTGATGCCTTCACCATAAGCTTCAGCTAACCAAACGCCGTCATATTTAGTAACCAGATCCGCGTTGCTAGAATCGTCGTCGCTATCAAACCATGAACATGCCCCAAGTTGCACCGACAGTGCAATGATACTGACCTTAAATATATCTTTCATAAATGACTCCTATAATTTTAAAATTAAATCTGCAGGCTAAACTTACTTTTCCTATCAGTTGGTAAGTATTTACTTGTTCTGTTAGCCGAAAAATTCGTATAAGAATGACTAAAAGATTGATAACTATTATCCTTCCCCAAAAATCTGGGTCATCACATCATGATGTGATTTTGCTAATGAGTTCGGCACTTTCTACTGTGTACCTAGCACTACTGCAGAATTTGCATCTCTGTCGCTTTTTTTACCGCGGCCATTCGACTATTCACGTCCAACTTTGAATAAATATTTTTGCTGTGGGTTCGAAACGTATTTAACGAAACATATAGCGCTTTACAAATTTCTGGACCCGTTTTATCTGACGCAAGATGTTTTAACACCGCAATTTCTTTGCCGCTGAGCATCAGCTTCTTGGCCTGTTGTAAATTGAGCTCCCGCAAAGCTTCCTCACCTAAAATTGTGCCTCGTACGTATTGCAATAATGGTCTGGTAAACTGCTCTGTAATAGATTCTTGATTTAGCAAGCTCTTAAGGGCAGGAAATTGTTTTAGCGTTTGTTTCAGCCCCAACTCTTGAGCCATAACCATTGCTCCAGCGATACTAGTCACGTCGCATTTTGCACCACTATTGAGCTGCAATAACGCGCGGATCAAGACCACTTCTATATACGTTCGGTAACGACCCTGCTGTTTTGTTTCTAATATCAGAGGCTCCAAAACGGACATCAACTGCCTGCGGCTGGTTTGATACAAGGTCCCTTTTACCGCAAGCCAATGAAGCCAAATGACGTAACTCGGCTCATCAACTACGGTAAGCTGATAGTCAAAACTAAAACCTTTATCTTCCGACCACACACTTAAATAAGCGTCATCCTGATCCAATAAAGCAAAACGTGCGCGCCAATATTCAGCGGAATAGGTATCTGGAATAGGATTAGCAATACGGATAGCTTCTGAGCGGGTTAATTGTTCCTGAACCTGGTCCTTGGAATCCGAAAAATAATTAAGCTTTGCCTGTAAAATCGGATATTTGTGAGCCGCTTCACGCAACTGTGACTTAACCCCCAAATTCATCGCATAACGTAAATGCTCCGACGCCTTGGCAAGCTCTCCAGTTTCGTAATCCACCAAGGCTTTAGTTAAAAAAATTTCAGCCCCGCCCTGGGGGGAAGATTTATCAGCGTTTTGTGCTGTTTGTTGTATCGTACTTTGCACAGCTTCCAGCATGGTGCTGTTATAAAATTGAGCCTTTTTGATGTCCCCTTGGTCTAAATAAGCCTGCAACAACATATAATTGGTAGACCATACCGCCCCGGTATTATTGGACGTCTGCATATAACCAATCGCTTTTTTAAGTGATTTAATCGTGGCTTTCATGTCGCCATTCATCCAACTCGCTGTCGAGATCAGCGCATAGGCAGAGCCAACCCATACAATTTCACTGTCGTTTAATTGCTCGGCATTCGATAAAACCTGTAACGCTTTTTCTGCACTTGGAATAATTTGCTCAAATTGCCCCCTCGCTGCTGAAATGTAAGCATTGCCTAAACCAACTAAGGCTAGGTAAGTTTGAGCTTCACTGTTGTTCGATTCATTCTCGCCAAGCTGTTGAACCCGCTCTAAATAAACCTGCCCCTTTGCTAAGTCAATGGAGAGTAAGTTAAGTCCGAATAATGCATATAAATAGGGAAACTGAGTTAAATAGTCACCGTTTATATTGTTCATCCAGCTAAGTAGCAACTCATCAGTTTCACTAAATGAAAGCACCGGCCAGTGCTGGTTGATCAACGACAACGTCGCCATTTCATCACCCGCTTTAAACGCATGTTCAATTGCTTCACGAAAATAGCCGTGACTTTCAAACCACTCAGCAGTTCGACTGTGAATTTCGCTGCCATTTTCAATGTTTGAATGATCTAAAGCCGTTAATATTTCAGAGAACAAATGATGATAACGAAACCATTCACCTTTATTGTCTAGGGGCACAAGGAACAGATTATTCGCAACAAATCTAGCGATGATGTCAGCACTGCCTGCTGTACCAAGTGCATAGTCACATAGTTGTGGAGTAAACCTTTCAAACGCCGTCGTTTTTATTAGAAAGTCCACATGTTGCTGGGACAAGGTTTGCAACACACTTTCAACTAGGTATTCGATAATGAAACGGTTGCTGCCGGAAAAATCGTAAATATCCTGACTAATATTTTTTGAACCGACCAAACTCAATGCCATTAATTGCATACTAGCAATCCAACCTTCTGTTTTTTCTTCAATGCGGGAAAGTAACTTGTCTTCTATTTCACCTTCTACATTTTGGCTAAAAAAACATGCAATCTCATCGTAAGTAAACCGTAATTGCACCGCTCTCACTTCACGATAACTAGTTGAAATACGCAGCTTACCCAACTGTAATTTAGGATCTTCCCTAGTAACTAAAACCAAGCGCACGGTACTCGGTAAATGTTCGATCAGCAGATTGATAAAATGATCGACGTCTGCCGAATCCGCTAAGTGAAAATCATCTAAGATCAGGTTAAATGGCTGTTCATAATCTTCCAGTTCATTGATAAACGTCGTAAAAAACAGGTCAAAGTTTTCTTTGAGCGACTTAGTGCATAAGTTTGAAGACTTGTCTAAGCTCAGGTTAAGCCCAACGTGTAAACAGCCAATTAGGTATCGGGCAAATTGATACAGATCGCTTTCCTGTTGTGTCAACGACAACCAAGCCGTGCGGCAAAGGCTCTGTTCTGTCCATTCCACTAATAATTCGGTTTTACCAAACCCCGCTGGCGCTGAAATTAAAGTCAGTCCCTTGTGGTTACGGACATTAAGCAATTCAACCAAACGACGTCGAGGAATATAATTTTCACTTAAACTTTGTTTATAAAAACGACTTTTGATGAGTTCCATAAATTGCTCCATTTCAAATCACTTACAATAAAAAGTGCACAGCTCTACACCAAATACAAAGAGCTGTAATGAATTAAATTCCACCTATACTTGATAATCACAAAACTCAAGTACAGCTTAGGCTCGGGTTGCTGTAACGTACTGATTATCGTCGGCGCTCTTTATTAGATCGTCCCAAATACAGATTCTGGACTCAGTAATTAGCGATATTGCATAGGATAATTATAAGGAGGTAAAAAAAAGGTAAATTTACACAAACAACGTTTTCATTGTGCAGATGGTCATTATCATTTTTACTCGCAAGCGTAATTGACGTAGTTGAGTTAGTTGAGTTAGTTGAGTTAGTTGACGTAGTAAACAGTGGACGGGTTTAAACGGTCAATATCAACTCGAAAATCAACGATTCAGTCTAACGCAACAAACATCGTACTGATATAGGCCTATATATTATTGCTCAGCTTTAAGTACTTCGAGTTGCTCTATATCAGCATGTGTTATGGCATGTAATGCTGTAGTAATGAGTTGCGGTGACCAATCCCACCATTGTAGTTGCAGCAGTTTCGATATCGTTGCGTCATCAAACCTAGTTTTTATCACTTTCGCCGGATTTCCGGCAACAATAGCATAGGGAGGAACATCTTTACTCACAACACTTTTACTCGCAATGATGGCCCCGTGACCTATAGTCACTCCAGGCATAATTGTGCAGTCGTAGCCCAACCAAACATCATTGCCGATAATTGTATCCCCCTTATAGGGTAAGTCACCCGCTTCAGGCGCCGCCTCTTGCCAACCATTGCCAAAAATATAAAATGGATAGGTTGAGACTCCGCTCATTAGATGGTTGCTACCGTTCATAATGAATGTAGCTTTATGGGCAATTGCACAATATTTGCCAATGATCAATTTGTCGCCAATAAATGGGTAGTGATAAAGTACCTGAGATTCAAAGTCGCGAGCCAGTTCAGGGTCATCTAGGTAGGTATAATCCCCAACAATGATGTTGGGTGACTTTATAATATTTTTTAAAAACGTTACTTGTTCTGCTGCTGGTATTGGCGCTAATTGATTGGGATTAGGACCGACTTCCATGATGAACCTCCGTTAAAACAGTTTTCTGGTATTAATGTAAATTTAACTCCGGTAACAATTTAATATAAAACCTAATAAATTAAGCTACGTATGAGTTAAGCCACTTCGGGTGAGTATTTGGTTTTAAGTTCGCCCAGGTTCCGAATTACGCGTTTTTAAATATTGCGACGGTGTCACTCCAAGCTCCCGTTTAAAAACCAAATTAAACGATGACTTTGAGTTAAAGCCGCAATCCAAAGCGACATCAAGAATCGACATTTGGTTGTGATTTTTTTGCTCAAAACGCTGGGTAAACTCAGTTAACCTAAGTTTATTTATGTAATCGTTAAAACTGGCTGAGCCACCGGTATTGATTGCCCAGGAAATGTCTTTTTCGCCAAGGCCGGTTAGCTCAGACAACATCCTCAAAGTTAACCTGGGGGTTAAAAACCACCGTTGTTCCATAATTTGCTGGTGCAGCTGTTGAAACATGTCCTCTGCGAGTGCATCAGCCACTGGCTGTTCCGCAGGTGCTTGAGCGTCTTGTGGTAGCGAAAAGTCCGAAAATATTTCGGGCAATTGGTTTAATTTGATGACCAAGAAACTGGTGACGATCACCGCAATGCCATTTGAGATAATTTGCGACACTTCATTGATGTCGTTTGGGATCACAGGTTGTAAATTTAACCGAATGAGATCAAATACGATGCTTAAGATCAAAACCACCATAGCGTATTTTACCCAGTTGAGGTTTAGAGATTCAGCAAAAGACGTTTCTGATTGTATTGCCTTATGATAATTTTTTATCAGCCTTAAAATCACATAACCATAGGCAAGCTGACTTAAGGTGCCAAAAGCAATGACAATTTGTGGTTGGTTCAAAATAAACAAGGCGATAATTGCGGGCAACAGGTGTTTTAAATTTTGCCATTGAAACTTAACAGGCGAAATCAAACCTTTGATAAACCAATAATATCCGGGTCCTAAAATCAAGGTAAATACCGTTGCTATGGCCAATTCTTGATGCAGATTAAATACATTTTGAGTGAGGTCGAGTGTCGTAGCCAATCCAGCGATAAGCAATAGCCATTTAAGCCCAGTGTACCTTGGACGATTGAGTAACAAACAGCCATATACACAGTTAAACACTAACAGCAGCTTAATTATCGAGGCTATAGAAAAGGTATATTCAGGCATCATAATTTTATTCACAAATTCCGTGTGTAAAAAAGAGTTTTATCAACTCAACTGATTCCACCCATTTATCACTGACTAAGATTATCGATTCGAAAAAGACTTTAAACAATTAAAATATGATATTTTCCAATTCGGGTTGGAATAGTCTTAAATACAATTCCCCCCCTAAAAAGAAAACAAATATTACGCTGCGCGATCTTGGCTTGGAGCGCGATTATAAAAATCTTTATAGGCTCGACTAAAACTCGAATGGTTTTGAAATCCAACCTCGATGGCAATTTCCAAAATCGACATTTTTGTATCTTGCAGTAATTTCTTAGCTTGTAACATTCGATACTGCTGACAATACTCATATACGCCAGTACCAAATAACTCTTTAAAACCTAGCGATAGTTTATTGCGATTCAAGCCAATTTTTCTACTAATTTCACTTAACGGCGCAGGGTCCGCATAATTGTCCTGTACATCTTCACGAACCTTATTAAGCAACATGATATCGCGATCACTGAGTTTTAATTTACATTGTGAAACTTCATGCTGTTGCGTAATCAAATCAGATGCAAAACACAATAATTCCATGATTTTAATTTTGGCAAAAGTTTCAAACAACTTCCCGTTAAAGGTACTTTTTATTAAAGCCTCAGTTGCATTACTCATCAGTGAATTAAGCGGATGACTGCACGTATAAAAGCCTTCATTTTTGCCTGCTAATATGGCCTGAATTTGATGCGGCAATGATTGCGGATCTAGGCCAAATTGTTGCAGTAAAAACTGTGGCCTAACTATAATATTAACGTAGTTTACATACCCGGGTTGAATGAACTTAACAGCCTTGGTTACGTGGCTTGTGGCACAAACCCCAAACCTTGGACCTGAATAAGTCATTTGACCGTAACCATCAACTATCGAGATCTGATTACCACATAAGGCAAACTGAAAAGCTATCCAGCCTGCTTCTGTAATTCCTTTATCATTGAAAGGATTGGCTAAATGAACATCGATAATTTGCGCAATACAGTCATCACTAATATGTATGTAAGTAAGCCTACCATCTAAGTTGGGAATATCATCATTATCTGGCATGGCCAAAAACTCATCATCATCAAAATGCGTAATGGCTTTTTTTGAGGCGATACTAATCACGTTGTCATTTGAAGTCCAAGGCCCGTTAGGGATATCGAGCGTTGGTGTACAATAATTGGTCATCACAGTAGACTCCTCTAATACTATGCCGCGATTTAAATAGTTTTAGTAAAATTAGTATGGTTGATTTTTGTTCAACATTCCACGATCAATAATGCTAATGCGCACAATAGTGACATCTAGCTAAGGCAACGTGACTCAATGCGCACCCTAGCTATAGCCAATAAGTAATCGTATTCCTTTATATTCAAGAAAACATAAAGGTGAGGGTTATGGACATTAAAGAATACGGTCAATACGATGGTGTTGGGCTAGCTGAGTTGATCCGCAATAAGCAGGTATCCCATAAAGAATTAGCAGATGCAGCAGACCTTGCAATAGCCAAAACGAACCCAGAACTCAACTATCTTGCCCACCACACTAAACAAGAAACAACAAAAGCGATAAGCCTAAGTGATAGTAATACGACATTTTCCGGGGTCCCCATTCTTATCAAAGATACCGAACTAAAAAACCAACCATTTGAGTTGGGCAGTCGATTGGGCCAACACGTCCAAATCACAAAAGACTCGGAGTTCACTAAAAGACTAAAACAATCCGGCGTAACCATAATGGGCATTTCTACCATGCCCGAATGGGGAAGTTCGTCAACAACGGAATCGGTATTATACGGGGCGACAAGAAACCCCTGGGATACGAAGTTAAGTGCCGGTGGTTCCAGTGGCGGAGCGGCTGTCGCTGTGGCTTGTGGAGCGGTGCCGATTGCTCAGGCTAGCGATGCCGGAGGCTCAATTCGGATTCCGGCGGCTTGTTGTGGTGTTGTCGGATTAAAACCGACAAGATCTCGTACACCTAGCCAGCTGTACTTACCTTTTGCGCCTAACGTATCTCATGTTATAACAAGAAGCGTACGAGATACCGCCACTATGCTCGATTGCTTGCATGGCAATGAGCCCGGAGCTTTGTATCAGCTTACTCCACCGACAAGGTCATTTGCGCTAGAAGCAAAAACTAGAGCTAGTCGCTTAACCATCGCCTATACAACAACGAGTCCTTCCGGCTCCAAAGTAAGTAAAGACAATATTCAGGCGGTAGAAAAAGCCGTACATTATTACCAAAACAAAGGATTTAAAGTTGTCGAAAGACAGTTACCTTATGACTGGCAACAATTGTTTGATGCCTTCATCGATCTATGGTCTTTCAAGCATCCCCTTAGCATTCATACTTTTGAAACCATGCTCAATAAAAAATCTAACCCAGATACTCGTGAATATAATAATTTAGCTATATTAGAACATGGTAAAACAATGTCGGTAATGCAGTTTGATAAAAGCTTACAAGCATTACATAAGATTTGTACTGATGTTGGAAACTTCTTTACTCAATACGATGCATTTATTAGTCCAGTGATTACCTGTCAGCCTCCGGCCATTGGCACCTTAAACTCTAACACCAAAACGTTAAGTCTACCTTCTTGGGCGAACCAATCTGTTTCTGAATTTGCACCATTTACTCCAATTTTTAATGTCACCGGCCAGCCCGCGATCTCTTTACCGATACACTATTCGCAAGAAGGTCTTCCCGTTGGCGTACAAATAGCAGGTAAATATTGTGACGAAGCGACCTTACTGCAAATCGCGGGAGAGCTTGAAATTGTTTTTCCGTGGACCAAACATCACCCGAACGTTTCTATTAATTGGTGATAACTGGGTAAAAAGTAATGACGCCATGTAGAGCTTAGTTGCTGCACAACTGCCACTTTAAGATCTGTTTTTGTATACAACCACGGCTATTAAATCGTGGTGTTAGAGTAAAAACCACAGCTCATTTTAAAAGGCAAAAAAAATCATGAAGCAATTTAGTCAACTGAACTTACAAACACCATACTTGTTATTTATTGGTGACACAGATAATTTAACAGCAGCAAAAACTGCATCGGGTATTGTTCAATGGCGTCCAGAACTTGTTGCCGGGCAACTCAGATTTAAAGGTAATCCGCTAGATTTGGGCGTCAAAGACCTAACAATAGAAGAAGCGGTCAACCTTGGGGTCAAAAGCTTAGTGATTGGGGTTGCACCAATTGGCGGTAACATTGACCAACATTGGTTAGATGTACTTCGACAAGCGGCAAACGCGGGTTTAGATATTGTTAGTGGCTTACATATTGCGCTTGAGGATATTCCTCAACTTCAAGAAATTGCGGACTTAAATCAAGTTGCCCTGATTAATGTTCGAACACCACCAAAACGATTACCAATAGCAAATGGTCTAAAACGACCAGGAAAACGTCTTCTTACAGTTGGCACTGACTGCGCGGTAGGCAAAAAATATACAGCTCTATCACTTGTACAGTCAATGGAAAAGCAGTCAATTAAAGCCAAATTCTGTGCAACTGGGCAAACTGGGATCATGTTAGAAGGCAATGGTATTCCAATTGATGCCGTAGTCGCCGACTTCGTTTCTGGTGCCGCCGAATGTGTTTCGCCAGCAACTTCTGACGACCTTTGGTCAGTAATTGAAGGACAAGGTTCACTTTATCACCCGGCATATGCTGCTGTCAGTTTAGGTTTATTACATGGTTCTCAACCGGATGCAATTGTGGTTTGCCATGATGCAACCCGCACAACTATTGCGGGTTTTGACGACTATCCAGTGCCAAACATTGCAGAGTGTATCTCTGAAAACCTGCGGGCGGCTCGACTTACAAATCCAAATGTCGTATGCATTGGTGTGAGTATAAATACTTCAGGTCTGCCAAAAACCAACAGAGTCCAGTATTTGCAAGATGTCAGTGCCATTTTAGAATTACCCTGCGTTGACCCATTGATTGATGGCTGTGATGCAATTACCCAAAATTTAATCAACCATTTTGACTAATCAATTTTTAAGGAAATTGCCATGCGACACCTCACAGTAGAAATTCAATCTTGGCCCTATGCAAAACCTTTTGCCATTACAGGACATACGTTTCATGCTTCTAGCGTTATTTATTTAACCATTAGAGACGAATCAACTGGTCAATCAATCTTAGGCCGCGGCGAAGGATGCGGCGTCTTTTATCAAGGCGAAACCGCAGAGTCCATGCTTGCCCAGATAAACAGTATTAAAGAGCAGATTGAAGCTGGATGTACACGAGCAGAATTATTAACCTTATTGCCATCGGGCGGTGCAAGAAATGCCGTCGATTGTGCACTATGGGATTTAGAGTCTAAGCTAGCGGGTGAAACCATTTGGCAAATCTCTAATGTCCCGCAACGAGAAGTGAATACGGTTTATACCGTAAGTATCGACAGCGCAGAAAATATGGCTCAACAGGCTAAGTCTTTAGATTCACAATACTTAAAAGTGAAACTTGATGACATCGAGCCGTTACAAAAAATAACTGCAGTGCGAAAAGCCAGGCCTGATGCCGTTATTGTGGTTGATGTTAATCAAGGTTGGTCATTTGAACAACTTGTTGACCTCGCCCCTAAATTTAAAGAATTAAATGTCGTTATGATTGAACAACCGCTACCACGAGGTTACGATCATGAATTATTGGACTACGAATCACCTATTCCACTCTGTGCCGATGAGTCATGTCTAGACTCAAGTGAACTTGATGACGCCGCAAAAAAGTACACTATGATCAACATAAAACTAGACAAAACCGGTGGCCTTACTGAAGCTCTTCATCTTGTTAAACAAGCAAAACGTAAGGGATTAAAATTAATGGTGGGGAATTTTATGGGAACTTCGTTGAGTATGGCGCCGGCTTTTGTTGTCGCGCAGTTTTGTGAACTTGCCGATCTGGATGGCCCAATAATTTTAAAACAGGACCGTGATTTTGGACTGTCTTACTATAAAGGATTAGTGGAGGGCCTAACGCCAAAACTCTGGGGCTAATATCATCTACTGAAATCAAACAAGTGCAATGTGCTTCCGAATAAATGAGTGGTATTAGAAACAATGCACTTGTTTCTAATACCACTCTGTTGTTAATCCAATTTGATTTGAACGAGGCGATCTAACTTCTCGTAAGATACAACAAAGTGGTTTTTGCCTAATCTGAGTCGTTTAATTTTTGCTGGATTTTCAGGTAGCGACATTTTAATCTTTTGCGCTTTTTTAGCTAAAACCCGTTTCGCATTGCCTAAATACACCGATAAATAACGCTCACTTTCTTTTAAGATCAAATCGTCTTTACCATCATGATTAATATCGGCCACCTCGAGAAAAGTTCCAAATGCTACATTTTTGACATCCACTAAAAATTGCGTTTCTTTTTCAGCCTTGACTTTAGTCGTAAAGTTCATGCCTTCACGCTGTAAATGAACTCGAATATCGACTTCAAAGCCCCCACCAAACAGGGCTGACATAACTGACCCTGCACCAATTTCGCCAGACACATAATATAAATCTTTACGGCCATCGCCGTTAAAATCAGCAAAGCCATAATCTAGCATCTCACCACCGAGTTTGATTTCGTCACTATTCGTTTTTGCATAGAACAACTCGGATTGCTTTAATGCGCCAAACAATACAATTATCGATTGTTCTTCATTGCCTACATCATTATCCGTACCGTCAAAATAACGCTTATCTATAATCAAGTCGACAATGCCATCATTGTTCAAATCTTGTACATCTAACAGCTTATAAGTGGTGCCGTTTGCCTTGTTTTGCTCTTCAGCATGCTCAGATTTAAGAGCAAATGGCAGTCTCACTTCAATGGGCTTAACTCCCTTTTTGCCACTCGCCCCAGCTTGACTTGCATACAGCCCCGCTGAAATGGCTTCAATAATCAAAATTTGATCATCAAATACTACGACAAGATCCACTAACTCATTACCTATCACCTGAGCTTGTATAACTTGTTTAGGAACTTCAATGAACAAGCTCGCGCGGTCAAATTCGTCAACGTAATATTCAGTAGGCAGAGAAAAATCGAGTACCTGTTGCTTAAAACTACCATTGATTTTCTGGGTCCAAATCGAGGTAGATTCAAAATTTGGGATCACAAAGTCCGTCAATCCGTCATTATTGACGTCTAGCGCATGGGGCAACAACCGAAACGCAGAATCATCAATGCTGCGATAAATTGACGCGGTTCTGATGAGCTCAACGACCTCTGTTCCGACTATGGTATAGACGCCATTGTGACCAAATAAAACGGGCCGTTCAATCGCGTTTTGAGTTAACGTACTCGATTCAACTAACATCGCGGTAGCAAAACCTTGGTACAGATTATTGTCTAAATAAAATGGGCTTCTAGTGCTGAGTTCGCCATTTTCTTTTCTATCCATAATTTTCAAATATGGTTTATTTTGAACCACCCCACCAAATAAGAGCGCTTCGCCATTTTGATAGAATGTCACGTCGGACACTTCAAAATTCAGTTTGTGATTATGGGCCATCGCTGGCAGTAGCAAAACCCAATGAACCATTAGTATGATGGCAGTGAATAAACAAGTTTTCATAATGTTTCCTACTTAAGTCTTCTAACTATCTTTTTCCAATTTTTAATAATAAAAACAATGTATTTAACGCTAAACTTTCGAATAAAACTTGTACTCGAATTGCATTGTTTACTGAGCTTTTGGGCCGATTTTAGGTTTGAACTCAAGCTATCCGATAGATTGCCTTTTAACAAATTGATGGGACTAATATTGAACGACGAATAATTTAAAATAAACGCCACAAAAAACAGCGCTAACGTGCCTTCGAGCAAACTAGATACAAACTGAGTAACACTAAAATAAAACGGCTCACCTAGGCTATATATGTATAACAAATAAACCGCTAAATAAGCACCGAGTAATGCTCCAAACGAAGTGATAAACGACGTGAATAGCCATTCGATACTGGTCATTTTGTAACACTGAAGTTTTGACAGACCAAAGCTCAACATTAAGCCATTTCTCATTTTGTCACAGTCGACATAAGCGTTGATCCCAGTCCACACCACCAGCGTGCTGAGCATGACTAAAAAACCAGAATAAAATAAAACGATGACCTCTAATGCCTGTAAAAAACTTTGTATTTTCTCTGCGATGAGTTCGGTTGGTTGCATTTGAATAAGCGGAAATCGCCGCCAAAAATGAGCTAGTTCGGCCTGGGCTTCTTTAGACAAAGAAGTACTCGCAACAAATAACGTTTTATCATTGCTAAACGCCTGAGTCTTTTGTTGTAAAGGGTGAACAAACCAAAAGCTTAGCAGGCTCTTTCCGGGAATATGTCGATGTTCTGACGTTATATAGTACTGCCGAGTTGCGCCATTGATTTGAAATGTTAAACGGTCACCGATGGACAATTCAAGGTCGGTCATAACCTCGTCAACAACGGAAATAGGCGCTGCACTCTGTAGCACTTTTTCGGCGGCTTGATTGCCCTGGGTTTGTTGCTTGTTTGGGCTCCGCGTTGTTTGCCATGCCCCAGCAATATCCTGAAGCCAATGAAGACGAATCGCCTTTTGTACTTTGCTCAAGCTTTCATTCGGTTTAAGTGAATAATGTCCTAAGGGTTGACCATTGATGCCGATTAGATTCCCAAAAACAAAAGGCTTTGACTGTAATAAACTTGAGTCTGTTTGTTCAAGCCATTGGTTAAAACTGTTCATTTCCTGCGGCGTTGCCTGCTCGACAAGCAAGTTACCATCTTGCATAAAACTTAATGTGTGAAATTGTTTTGAATAGTTTTCGGTTAAAATAGAGATAAACGAAATAACAAAAATGCACAGCCCAATACCAACAATTTGTGCAATTTTTGTATTTATACGCTGCAACATCACATTAACTATGATTGCAGTAAAACCCGATCGTTTTGCCAACAGCCGACAGGTTAAATGCAAAGTCAACAATGTAAACAAATAGATAGCAGCGGCCGCTAGGGCAAACCCGAGATACAAATAAGTAGTTAAAACTGCATTGTCGCTATAGGTGTAGGTAATGACGCAAAAACTGATCAAAATGCTCAACAATCGAATGCTAAGGTTAGGTTTCGAGTTTGAATTGGTCACCAATAGCGCTTTTACATTTAACTGCAATAAGTTCCAAAGAACAGGCAGTAAACTAGCAAAATAGATAATCAGTAACAGACATATCCGCTGTAGAATATCGACCAAAGACCAACTGAACTTTAAGTTTGGCAGTACTTCATGAGCGACGAAAAACAATCCAGACAGGCTAAAAGTCACGATAATAATCGCTAAAACTATCACGACAATAAACTGCAACATTGCAGCAGAAAACCAAATGAGTACGGCTTTAGATTTGGTTAAACCTGTACTCATAGCCACAGTAAAAAACTGAGTTTGCCTATTGCTCATTGTGTTGCCCGCTAGGTCAAATGCGATAGCCGCCAACAGAAATAACACGATGGATATAAGACCGATAAAGTTGAAAATACGTTGTTGCAAATTAGAAAGTGGATGTTTACCTGAATAAACCGATATAAACTTGGCATCCTGCTGAGCTTCGCTTACCCCTTGGGCTTTCTGCGTCTCTTGTAAAGCAAACCATTGTTGTTGAGTTTGTTGCAATAAAAAACGATGTGTTTGTCTCGATTCACTCGTATATTTATGGCTCAAGTCTGCACGATTTAACAAGCCATTAGGTTTAAAATTACCAAAAGATAATAGCCGATCGGGTTCATTGACCAGCACCGCCGTCAACCGTAACTGACGGTCATGGACTTGAACCATGTCGCCAATGTGATAATTGAGCTTTACGATGGCTCGTTCGCTTAACCAGATCTCGCCTTTCTTGGGGCCTGACAACACGGACTCTATCTGGCCGCCAAGCTTTTGAGAAACCTCTATCTTGCCGTTGAGTGGATAGGTACTATTTACTGCTTTCAATAATATTTCAGACCACTTAGTGTCGTTACTCATGACCAGCTCAACAATTAGTATGTCTGTTTGCCTATCAGAGTATTGCGCTAAGAAAGTGGCAAAAGTAGGTGCGATAGGCGTTTTGACTTCTACTACTGTGTCGGCACCTAACATAGTTGCAAGGTCGTTATTTAAATACTTTTGCAAAGTGCCCTGACCCCCACTGACAAATAGAATATAAATGGCTAATGCAAGGTGAGTCAGCGCCCAGAGTCGATGATTAAGAGTTTTAATATTAGAGCGCAGTATTCGGTAGGCTAATACAAAAATATTCATTAGGCTTGCATCAACTTACGATCAATGAAGGTTAATTGTTGGTCGGCACTCTTCGCTAGCTGTTCGTTATTCGTCACTAAAATTGTCGTGGTATCCACACTTTTACAGAAGTCGTACAATAACGCTTGAATATAGGCGCCAGTGCTCGAATCTAACGAGCCTGTTGGCTCATCGGCAAAAATAATTTTGGGCTCAGTGACAAAAGCTCTTGCAATGGCAACCCGCTGTTGCTCGCCCCCACTGAGCTGATGTATCGGCCGATTGCAAGCGGCGGTTAGATTGATTTTATCTAACCAGAATTTGGCTTTGTCAATTGCCCTTTTATCCCCCCTAAGTAACAAAGGAAACGCAATGTTTTGCACGGTATTAAGCTCTGGCAACAAATGAAATTGTTGAAATATTAAACTCATGCATTTTTTAAGATCGCGCCGATAAATACGACGATTGGTACTGGTATCTATGTATTTAATTTGGCCAGATTCAGGGGCATCTAACCCAGCTAAAAACGTAAGCAACGTAGATTTACCGCAGCCTGACATGCCCGTTATCGCGGTTAGCTTTTTTGCTTCAAATAGTGCGTTGACGTTATTTAACAGCTTAATCGATTGCGATCCGTCATCAAATCCATGACTAAGCTCGCTAACTTTGATTTCTATACTCATTTATTTTCCTACCAACCGCCTGAACATGGCTGTCATCACTGACTTAAGTCATGGCATTAAAGCATTTAACTGTTCTGGCGATTTAGCGCCGGTTCAATTTATTATCGTAATGACATTAAAATAAACAGGGCAAGGTAAAATATAGGTAAAATAAAGGGTAAAGAGGTGAACTTAGTTTTTTGATTTTAACAGTAAGGCTGGTTTTTTCTTGCCATTTAACATGGCTCAAATAAATGTCGAACGCACCGCGAGGTCATAAGTCAATAAAGCCAATACGATTGTTATCATTGACACACAGCCATTTTAATCCCCAGTAAATGGGGAGTTAGGCAAAGGCGATTTGCAACCACACCACCAGTGGTAAATGTATGAGATAAAACCAATATGAAGCATCGGCAAAATATCTGACTATGATTTTAGTTTTAGTTTTGGAATTGAATTTGACTTCTGTTGTGGCAGTTTCAGGCTGCAATCGTCGACACAAACCAATACAAATAAGCACTAAAGACTACATCATCTGTTGACCGCTGTACGTTCCGGCCTTTGCCATAATTGCGAGATAAATCCCCGGCGGTTTTAGCTGTTGAATACCTTCGATATCGATACTGCTTTTGGTGCGCGTATTTGGCTCGCCGTCAAACTCAAACCGACCTGAATAAACTAAGTCGGCAAACTGAGTAACACGCTCTATACCCCAGTAATATTGACGGTGAGACATTTCTTCTAAAAAGCGCTGTTGGTCTTTTTCTCGCACTTGGTAAAAATTAATGTCGACGTCATTTACATTAACTGTAACCACAGGCAGGCCATTGCCTAACCCTTGGGTTAAAAACGCGCCACTGGTATCAAAATTAAAACTTGGCGTTACGCGGCTTGTGACCACATCGGCATGTTGGGTTCGGAGCAAGCTTCGATTATTAATCGCTTTAAGCCCTTGGTAAATGGTGACCTTGTATTTAACCTCTGGATCTACGTACGGAAACCAAATGGTTTTACCCGACTTAGCAATCACCCAAGCGCCGTCGACGGCCTTGCCATTTTGCTGGCTAATGCCAAAGTACTTTTGTAGATCTTTAGAAGGGTCGACCGGCACCGACAAGGTAATCGCAATTGAATTACGACCGTCTTTACTGCGCTCCGATACATCAAGAATTTTTAACGGCGCGTCTTTGTAATCAATTAACGCCTGAGCCATATCCAGCGCGGCTTCTTCCTCGCCAATACCCGAAGAAGCAATGCCTTTATCGCCCTCAGAAACCGACGTTTCATCCACGCCAACCGCCGACGCAGCATTGTCATCATTAGAACAGCCCACCAAAACCAACTGAGACACAAACAACGCAGAGACAAAACACAACAAAGACCAAACATTAACTTTCATAACATTCCTTCGACAATAGGGGAAAAATCCATAAACAAGCGGTAGCATATTAGAACTTACTGGAAGTAGGAAGTTCAATTATTATCGTGTCAATTATGCGTAAATTGACTTTTTAATGCACGTTAAATTCGCTAACAAAAATCTTGGTAATAAGAGCCAGCTAAACACAGAGTAGGCGAACAAAGTTTTGCGCCGATTCAACAAAAATGGCAAAGTACAGGTCGGTAAGCCGAACAAGGACGACAAATGACTTTAGACTACTACAATCAACATGCTGAGGCTTTTTTTGACGCAACAGTTAATGTTGATATGAATAATATCTACCAGAAATTTTTGCCCTTTCTAAAACCTAATGCCCAAATTGTTGATGCAGGCTGTGGAAGTGGTCGTGACGCCCTTTATTTCAAGAGCCAAGGCTTTAAGGTTACCGCATTTGATGCCTCCATTGAACTTGCTCATAGAGCCCAACGCTTGCTAGGACAACAGGTGGCAATTACAACCTTCGAGCGGTTTTCTATACAGGAAAAAGTTGACGGCATTTGGTGTTGTGCTTCATTGCTACATTTATCTAAATCTGAGTTATTACCTTCTCTGAAAAACTTGAACAGCCACTTAAACAATGGCGGCGTTATGTATATTAGCTTTAAATACGGTGACGCTGAACGTATAGAGCACGGCAGACAATTCATCGATATGAACGAGTCCACTTTGACTGCGTTAATTAACAATCTGCCAGAGTTAACAATCAGTGAAACATGGATAACAGGCGACAACCGACCTGGTCGTGAAAACGAAAAGTGGTTAAATGCTATTTTGCTTAAAGAATTTCACTGAATTACTAAATAAAACTAGCCAACTTCCTAACCCACAATTTTGCCAACATATAAGCTGGCCTTTTGTTAGTTTTCTTAATGTTAAGATACAACAAACACAATTACTCCCGGCAGCCCCTGAATAAAAAAACATCAAAAAAATTCAAAATTTGGTTCATAATTTCTAAATTTTATCCACTGTAGAACACTACCAATAGGTAACCAAAGTACAGTGTAAAAAAGCCTAACGAGGCAATTGTTGAATAATATAAGTATTAACATCATTCAAACTTTCATTTTAGAAGAATAAAGCTTTACTATGGAACAACTCGATTGGTTTGATTTAAGAGTTTACAATGACCGAAGTCGCTGTTTGGTATACAAGTAAAGAAATACGCCAAGTCCTTAAAATATCTGGCTGTGAACTAATGCATTTGAGAGAATGCGGAAAACTTGTGTTTAAGAAAATTGGTAACGCTTATTACTATCAAAATCCGCCAAAAAATAAAAAGTAGTGGACGTTATTTTCACTAACAAATAAACCTGCCTAGAAAGTGTACACATAAAATAAAATATCATTTTTTACGTGACGAATCGGATCGTACGTAATATTATCACGTACATTACGTAATAACTTGGTGAACATCATGGATAAAATCGACAGTAATTACAGCTATTCTTTCCCAGCAATTAGAGCTATACAAGCAGGAAAGCCATTTTATATAGCGACTTGCCCACTTAGAATCATTCCTAAAATTTTTATTTACGACGAAGAAGAAGTCCCTGTTGAATTGAGATCTCAGCGAACTTTAAACAAAAGCCGTATTCCAGAAATGACTAAGTATCTCCTAGATGCACCTAAAGATTATGTATTTTCTGCAATCACAGCATCTGTCGGCACTGACGTAGCGTTTGAGGAAACTGAAGGTGCCCACAACATGGGGACTTTGAGGGTTTCTATGGATGCACAAATGTTAATCAATGATGGGCAACACCGTAGAGCGGCCATCGAAGAAGCGATCAAAGAAAATCCTGAACTAGGCCAAGATAATATTGCCGTTTTATTTTTTGTTGATGAAGGCTTAAAACGCAGTCAACAAATGTTTGCCGATTTAAATAAGTACGCTGTAAGACCGAGCTCTTCTCTTGGCACTTTATATGACCATAGAGACCAAGCTTCAGAATTAGCTCGCTATTTATCAATGAATGCAAAGCCTTTTGTTGGTTTTACTGAATTTGAACGCTCAAGCATTTCGGTTCGAAGTAGTAAGCTATTTACACTAAGCGGTATTAAGCAAGCAACCAGAGCTCTTTTTACAAAAGGCCCCAAAGATGGGTTTACTGAAGAAGAACGTAACATTGCAGAGTTATTTTGGAATAGGTTGAATGACTATATGGTTGAATGGCAACAAGTTCAGTCTAAGTCATTATCTGCTGCTGAATTCAGGCAAGAGTACATCACAGCGCATGGCATAGGTCTTCAGGCTCTAGCTCTTGTAGGCAAAGATATATACAGTCTAACTGAGCTGGAACAAGATAAAAAATTCGAAGCTCTAAAACGAATTAACTGGCTTAAATCTAACTCAATCTGGTCAAACAGAGCTATGCAACACGGACGACTTTCAAAGGCAGTTTCAAACATATTCTTAACCGCTACGGAAATCAAAAGACAAATAGGTCTGCCAATTTCAACTGAAGATCTAACTAAAGAAAAAGAATTACTAAACACATGAATTTATTAAATAAGCATGATTTAGATGAAGAATATGTCGACTTCATCGAAAACGAAATGTTCTCAGGTCAATATCTCAGCGAATATATAGCCGACACTCAGAGAGTATATTTATCTGACAAACGACCTTGGGTTCTAGGTTATAGCGGGGGTAAAGACTCTTCTGCGGTTATGGCGCTAATTTACATGGCATTGCTAGGATTAAAACCTGAGCAACGTCATAAGCCCGTTTTTGTGGTCGCCTCAGATACACTAGTCGAAACTCCAATAGTTGTTAATCACGTAAATAACTCTCTTAAAGCAATTGAGCGAGGAGCGAAAAGAGATAACTTGCCTATTACATCGCACAAAGTTGTGCCAAAGACATCTGAAACGTTCTGGGCAAACTTGTTAGGTAAGGGCTACCCTGCTCCAACAAGAAGTTTCAGGTGGTGTACGGAGAGAATGAAAATCGACCCTGTCAGCACATTCATTACTGACAAAGTGAGTCAATATGACGAAGTCATTGTCGTATTGGGCTCGCGATCTCAAGAAAGCGCATCTCGTGCACAAGTTATTGCAAAGCATAAAATTGATGGGTCGTCACTAGCAAAACATACAACACTGTCAAACGCATTCATATATACACCTATAGATACATGGCATGTCGATGATGTATGGAAAATTTTGCGTTTATGCCATTTAAAAAGTGAAGAAACGCCTCATGGGACTAAAAACAAATGGTTTGATAAATACGACCTTGAGTGGGAAAACCCTTGGGGAGGCAAGAATCTAATATTATGGAATTTGTATAAGGACTCTTCCGGCCAAGGCGAATGTCCTATGGTTATTGACGAAACAACACCTTCTTGCGGTAATTCTAGATTTGGTTGTTGGACTTGTACTGTTGTCACAAAAGACAGAGCGATGGAAAGTTTGGTACAGAATGGCGAAGAATGGATGAAACCTTTGCTAGATTTACGAAATAAGTTGGCTGAAACAACCGTTATTGAAGATAAAGGAAAATACAGAAGCCACATCCGTCGTGATGGCCGTATGGCATTTAAAACCCTTACAGTCGACGGTAAAAAAGAAATGACTGAAGGTTATACTTATGGTCCTTATTTACTTTCTTTCAGACAGCAATTTTTAAGAGAGCTATTAGAAACTCAAAAAGAGCTAAACAAAGTCAGCAAAGACCTTGAATTGATAACCGTACCAGAGCTTCACGCAGTGCGCCATCAATGGCTAAACGATCCGAATGAGCCTGATTGGGAAGATACCCTTCCGAAAATCTTCAACGAGATATTCGGCTATGACCTTGATTGGACAGTTGATGATACTAATCAATTCAGCCACGAGGAAGCCAAGTTGATCAATACTCTATCTCCCAAATATGATG
Source organism: Psychrosphaera sp. 1_MG-2023 (assembly GCF_030548245.1). Classification (NCBI taxonomy): domain Bacteria; kingdom Pseudomonadati; phylum Pseudomonadota; class Gammaproteobacteria; order Alteromonadales; family Pseudoalteromonadaceae; genus Psychrosphaera; species Psychrosphaera sp. 1_MG-2023. Next base: position 34,728 of record NZ_JAUORW010000018.1, on the reverse strand, counting down.
TCGCACCACAAATGATTAAAAAGCTCATAGACTTAGAAACCTCGATGAGTGGATTATCGCGTCGTACAGGTATATTTGGCAAGATTGGTAAAATTGTTCAGCAGGATTGGGAATCAGCAGAAGAAATTATCGAGAAAAACCTTGAAAGCCGACAAAACCAAATGCGCCAATCAAAAGAAGTTTTAACTATCGCTGAAGAATTAGAACAATTGAATAAGCTAATTGAAAAGGAAGGTTTGTAATGATTTTTAAAACACTTTCCTTAGAGAACTTTCGAGTATTTAACGGACTTCACAATATTGAATTAGCTCCTAGAAGAGATGGATTGCTATCTAAGCCAGTTGTATTATTTGGTGGATTAAATGGGGCAGGAAAAACATCTATTTTAACGGCTATCCGTTTAGCTTTGTTAGGTAGAAAAGCCATAGGTAATGCTGTCTCTAAAAAGGAATTTAACGAATACCTTGCTGAACAAATTAATAAAAAGGCAATAAAGGATAATATCGATCCCATTGCCAAAGTAAGTTTAGAATTTACTCACACACATCAAGGCGAACATAGCACCTACCGCGTTGTACGCAACTGGTCATTAGATGCAGATGAATCACTTATATTATTTAAGAATGAAGTCTGTGAGGATTCTCTCACAACCGAACAAGTGCAAAGCTTCCTTCATGAGTTAGTGCCTCCAGGCATAGGTGACTTATTCTTTTTTGATGGCGAAAAGATCGCTGAATTAGCAGAAGATGATACTGGCTCGTACCTCAAAGATGCCGTGCAAAAGCTGTTAGGTATCGACGTAATTAATCGTCTCTCCGACGATTTAGACATATACATAAAACAAATTAGCCAAAAAGCCGCCGATGCAAAAACCGTCAAAGTTATTGAAGAGCTTGAACTAGAAAAAAAAGCGTTACTATTACAAGCTAATAAAGAGCGAGAAGCTGAAAACCAGATTAAAACTAAACTGGTCGAATTGGAACCTAAAATTCAGGCAGCTGAACAACAGATCCAAGAGCGAGGTGGTGCCTGGGCAAAAACTAAAAATGATGAAAAAAATAAGGCAAACGACTTAATTAAGCGTAAAGCAGTTTTAGAAACAAAACTGCTTGGCGAGTTAGATGGTTCTTTCCCACTTGCGTTAGCGCCCAATGCAATAGCGGAACTCATAGATACATTAACTAAAGAACAAGAAATTAAAGATTCTTTAGCTTTTTCAAATAAATTAAATGAAAACTTAACAGGCTTGGAAACAGTCATAAAATCTCAATTTGAAAGTGATTCAGACGAGCTACTAGCGACAATCAACAACTATTTTAGCTCTTTAACTGACACATCATCAGAAAGTGTAGAGCTTGATATTTCTAATTCTGATTTTAACCTAATACAAGCACAAATATCTGACGCTGCAGATGCAAAAACGCTCTGCAATGAACTAACTCAAGAGTTAATGGAAACAGAAAAAGCTTTGGAATCAGTCTCTATCAACATTCAACGAGCACCAGATGAAGAAGAACTTACAAGTCTTTATAACAATTTACGGAAGTTGGATACTGAAAAACACGCCCTAAAAACGCAATATAGTCATCACTTAGTTAAAGCAAAATCGTTAATTACTAAAGCTTTAGAATTAGCTAAACGACTAGAAAAGCTTTATACCAGTCAAAAAACGGAAGCGTCTATTTCAAAAGCGGTCAGGCGTGTAGATGCAACCAGTAAAGTTTTAGAAGAGTTTGCAACCCAGCTAACAGAAATGCGTGTCAGCCAACTAGAAGAGGTATTTTCTCGGTCTTACCGGAAGCTTGCTCGAAAAGAAGACCTCAAGCTTTCAGCCAAGATAAACCCTGATACATTTGACGTAACGCTTGTTGATGCTGATGATATCGCCATTAACCGAAAATCTATGTCTGCGGGCGAAAAGCAAATCTTTGCCTTTGCTATATTAGAAGCACTTGGCAAGTTATCAGGTAAAGTGTTACCTGTTGTGGTTGATACCCCGTTAGGCAGGTTAGATTCAAAACATCGTGATAAACTGGTTAAACATTACTTCCCTGAAGCGGGAGAACAAGTCATATTGTTATCAACGGATACAGAAGTTGATGAAGACTTTTTTAGTGCAATGGCTCACGAAGTTTCACATGCATTTGAAATTGAGTTTGATGAACAAACTAAATGCTCAACATTAAATGAAGGATACTTCTGGAAAACCAACCCAGTTGTTGCTCAAAAGGAGGCAGTATAATGTTACCAAACCGAATGCAGCTAAACCGCACGGTTGAAGAGCAGCTTAAAAAGCTAAAAGCTAACACTGGTATTACGCCTAACGTTTCAGCTCGTATCGCATTTTTCCGTTCAATTGAGTCTGATTACACTTACCAGTCAAACATCGATTACAAGCTCGATGGAAGCCTTATATTGGATAAATACACTTGGCTAGGTAAAACTCAAGTTATTACTGAGTTATTACTAAAACAAAAGTACCCAGAATTAAAAGGTAAGGACCTTCAGATTGCCTGGGCTGCTCATGTTGAACATGGGATTAGTGCATTGAGAAATTACAAATTACTTTCTACTTTAATAGGAAATGATAATTTGTGATAAAAAAATTATAACCTTCATTTTATTTAAGTGTATTAATACAAAATGAGGGTTAAAACTGATAATTTTAGTTTTATTGGTTCAGGTAATATCTGACAATTCGACTTGAAAAAGTGAGAGTAATCAGTTTATCTAAACAATATCTTCTTCAAACGCGATGGCTGATTCAATTAATTGTTTAAATTCAAGTCCCAATTCACCTGAAAATATGGTTTCCGGCTTTAATAAGTTCAACATGCGATGCCGGTCGAAGAGTATGTCAGTTGTTACAATAGTCCACTCTTTTATATTTCTTTCATAGTCCCTCATATCAAATGGAACATAAAGGGTGTTAAGAGAAGTTGTCTCTATGTCTAAGTATGATCGTAATCTCTCTCCGCTATGCTGCTTACTTGGCCATCCCATTGTAGAAGCACTTTGGCCAATAAAAAGTAGTTTTTTGTCAATATTGGTATCTTCGTTGAAAGGAAGCCACGCAATTATGTCTACGCCACCATCACCGTTATCAGCGGGTCTAAATATATTAGATCTAGAGCTAATAGGGTAATTAGTATCTTCAGAAAGAAGACGTATCTTATTTTCTAGGCTACCTGTGTATCTCCCTTCGTTTCTACTAGAAACGCCAAAAATATGCACTTCTGCCAGAGCTGGTAGATACTCAGTCATTGCGCACAAGGATGCATATTCAAAAGCACTTGATAGTACACTGCTATTTTCTATATACCTTAAAGATGAACAGAGTAGTAATCCAATATAAATAAAGTGGCTATCATTTAGTTCCGATTTTAAACAAAAGCGGTTACCTTCAAATTCAAAAGGGTAATTATCTCCATAAGCGGATTGTCTAACTTTTAATTCTGAAAACCAATTATCTATTTCAGCTACCCACAATTCATTGGATTGTGCACCATCTTCAGAACCAATCTCAGGAATTCTACTATCTTCTAAGAAACGGTCATAGATATCGGAATTAGATACACCATCAACACCATCACACAGAGTTATTAACTCAATATAATCACAGTAGTGATGTGTTTTATCTCGAGCACAAGAAGGTGTTTTTTCAAGAATTTTAAATTCAATCATCCCAAGTATCATCCTCAGTGGATTCAATGATTGATTTCATATTTTTCGCTAAGGTAAAAATCTCCTTAAGCTTAATTTTGATGGTTTCACTATTTACATGTTTTTCGACTTTATGAATAATATTTTGTGCTCTTTTAAGGCCTGTAAGAGCCATTTCAACCTCGTGATTAAAGGAATCACTCGATACAGAGACAATTTGATATGCATCAAATATAGAGCCACTGCCAGTTCGGAAGTATTCTTTAGCTTCCTCATTGCCTAAAACTTTATCAAGCATGCTTAAATGCTTGCTATCGCCAATAATTCTAGTTTTATTCTGGTCATTTTTTTCGAAAAACCACTTTGTCAACTCTTGAAGATTGATAGTTTCTAACTTCTCTAGTGGGGTTTCAGATTTAACATCTACCCCAATAAAATTTCTAATCGAATCTCTACTCAGTGAATCTGCATAGTAGTTAAAAAAAATGGAGGTTTCATCTAAGTCTTTTATTTTATAAAACCCGTTATCTTCTATTTGTTCATATAATTGATAAGCAACTATTAACTTTCGAACATGATCACTTCTAGAACCAATAGATTTAGCCAACTCCCTACATTGTTTTGAAAATGGCATGTCTACATAATCTTTTTGCAACCCTGTTAAATATCTTGCCTTTTGAAGGATGCCCCAAGACTTCACTCCAGTTACATGCCTATAGCCTAAATATTTGTTAATTTTCTCTCGACTTTCAAAAATTATACAAGGTATTTCTTTAGGTCTTTCTGTTGTTTCTAGAATGACTTGATCAATTTTTTTCTTATGTATTTCAGCTAAATGAGGTTCATTTAGCAAAATGGTTGATGTTAGCCTTCTGTTTCCTTCGATGACTGTATAGCTGTCATCAGTTTCTTTTACTACAAGTAACGACTCACCTATGAAAAAGCCTGCATTTCCAATCGCTAACATTAACTCAATAATGCTCGCATCTCCCAGCATCCAATTAACAATGTCAATTTTAGTTAGTTTTTCCTTCCTAAATTTAGATGGAAGTCTTGGATTTAATTTATCTAACTCTAGTTTAGATAACTCAATGAATTCTATGTTTTGATTGGACATTTCGTTCTCAAATATAATGGTTCAATGTTATGTAGTAATTGGATTATAGGTTCCTTTACTAATGCGACAAGCTATCAACCTATATGGGTGACTTTAAATGATTTATTGAATTTATTAAGTATTATCAAATTCTTCGGGCGGATATTTTCTGATCATCCATTGACCTCGCCCTTTTTTCTTAAACAAATCATTTATTCCATTATAAATGTCCGTGTCTGATGAATGAGTATAGAGCGTTTTTCTTACCAAGGTTTCCCAAGAATCAGGAAAGTCTCTATCAGAAACTTCTCTGACAGATTTATATATATCTTTCAAAGAAGCGGTGCCTCCAAGACGTTCTAAAGCATTAAACACATCTGTAATCCAGGTACTTCTTAGTTTATTTTTGATATTTATAGTTTTGGCATTTAATTCATTAATCCTATTACTTGAGGAACCTCCACTAAAGACAATAGAAGACTTTGTGTTTATTAACTCCTTTATTTTTTCCATGGTTTCGAAATCTAAAATTTGATCTGATTTAAGCTTTTCTACTAGTTTTTCTAAAGGAAGCTGTGAGCTTTCTTTGTCTAAAGCTCTTAATTCTTGTTCAAGGTTATCTAGCTCTTCAAAAAAGAGCTCCATTCTTTGATCAATATTTATTGCAATCCCTTCAGATATAGAAAGTCGATCTTGCTCTTCTAATTCAATCACATCTATATTTTTGAATGCATCATTCAATACCTTTTGAACGTCACTTACAATAATATCTATTTCATTTAAATCAAAATCTGACAAGCTAGACGTGTGAGCTATTCTATTCCTGAATTCATATAGTTTCTTCCAGCGGGATTTCAAATATTCATCAGACTGATTAATTATTCCTTTAAAGTGCCTCTCCCAATTAGAGCGAGGAATCGCACTCTGTACATCTAAAAGAGTGACTTCATTATCATCTCTATATTGTGACAGCTTCTCAAAAGCCTTCTCTTCATCTATAGATTGATATTTTTTAAATAAAAAGTCACCTAAATGTATAAAATCTAATTGGTGAAGTACATCCATATGCTGTTTACGTTTTGACTTACTCAAAGCATCCTTAATATTGTCAGGACTATCATTTATCCAATCTTTACCCACGTTGGTTATCATGAAATATGTAATAAATTTTCTCATTAAATTTTCAATTGAATAAATTAATGAATAACCTTTCTGAGAATAGTAACCAGAAATATCATCTTGCAATGTTTCTATTATGATCTCTTCTTACTTTATTACTCTCTTTAGCTCTCGTAACATTTTTCTAAATTTCTCAAGATCACTATAAGGTGCAGTGAGAACTAAATAAAAAAACTTTTGATCCTTCTTTTTGACTTTACCAAGTTTCGCAGAATATTCAAATTCATGGCCTTTGTGCTTAATTTTTCCTCTTTGGATTGTTAAAGTCTTTTCACTCATTAAATAAGTATTAAACCCCTTCACTGAACTAGAAATACTATAAAGGGCTGAGGCATTGTTTTTATCAATGACAATTAACAATTCTTGGGTTAGTTTTTCTTCTCTATTCATTAAACAGCTCCAAAAGCACTAGGTTAATCCAAGATATTTTCTTGTGAGTATTCATATACGTTCTCCCAAAGAAGAAACTTTAACCACTCGCGCTCCTTGCTCAACAACACCATATTCATTCATGTGCAAACCAACAGAGATACATTCACCTTTTTTCAACTTAGCCAGCTCTTGTAACCAAGCTTTCTTACTTGAAGCTGGTACTGCCTGCTCTAATAATTTTGCGTAGCTATCAATCTCTGTTTCAGCAGGAGCAAAAAACAATTTGTGTGCGGCTTGAAATAAGCGATCCTGCTCATCTTTTTTCAGATTACTTAATGTTTGAGTCGCAAGAATTAATGACAAACCATATTTACGGCCTTCAGTTAACATTTTACCTAGCGGACTATCTAGTTTTTGATCTAAATTTTGAACCTCATCTAGTACTACTGGTAAAGGTGTATTCTTATTTCCATTTGTGCATGCATAGGAATATAAATCCCAAAGAATAAACTCTGTGGCTAATCTCCATATATCTCTGGATAACCTAGCAAGTTGAATTAACCTGGTAGTCGGATCTTGAGATTTAAAAATACCTTCCCAGCCTTGAGATGACTCGTCGCAAGAGAAGAGATTGGCTCTAACCATAGGGTTAAGCTTATTAGCTAAAGCTTCACCATGCTTACCTTCTTCTTGTAAGTCTTTTAACATTCTTTCAAAGCGATAATCTGCTCCATATAGGTCAATTCCTTCTTCAATTACTTTTATTAAGGTCGGTAACTGCTGACTGCCTATGTCTGAATAAACAGCATTAAATACTGATGCAACCCTAGAAGCTACATCGTGTGATTTATCCGAAATTTTAAAGCCTGCCACTTCTTGACTTTGTTTACTAAAAGGATTTAATTCTAATGGTTTATGAACCACTAAATCTGTTCTAGGTTGTACTTTATTTGTAAATTCAGGCTCTAGTTGCTCTGGTAAAAAACCATTGGTGTAGTCTATAACCATCGAATTTAGTTGGTGCTTAGCGAGTTCCATCAATAACCCTTGAATGCAATAGGTTTTACCTTGCCCTGAACGACCAAAAACAATTAAGTGTCTATTCGCTAAGCTTTTATTACCATACTCCCAATAAATGGGTTTGCGATTATCTATAGCTTGTCCAATTAAAACTCGACAGGTTTCAACATCTGCTTTCTTTGAGTTCATTGATGAACTTTCGGTTTGGGTAGTGACTTCAGTAGCTGTACTAGCCTCAACTTCAATATTTTCTGAACTATCGGTTAACTCTTTATCACTTGTAAGTAAAGAGGCAACGTTAGGGCTAAGGTGCCCTAATGATGATTGATTAAAGCACCGTGCTAAAACATGCTTATGGATACATACTCGTTCATTTACAAACTTAAAGGCCCCATCACGAGTAGATGACTTATCTAATGCCTCCCTACAAATATCAGATAGCCCTGTATATTTAATTTCGGTATTAGAAATAAGATTCTGAATAAAGTAATACTGTTTACCAAAGTCACAGGCATGAGCTTTCAATAAAGATATATAAAAGTATTTGTTATATTCTTTATCAAGATACTTATTAAGCTGGGACTGAACCTTTTCACCTTCAATAATACGACTCTCTTTATCGATGTAGTCGAAAGCCAACCTTAATGTTCCCTCTATATCCACATTAATAAATGCATTATCTATATGAGCATAATGTGTTTCATCGATACGCACTATGTCACCATCAGTTAATAACTTATCTAGGTAGAAAGAAGCATGACCAAGTGACTGACTTCTGATTTTAGATGCAACATCCTTTTTAGAGAGGGGTTTTAAAGACGCTTTAAATAAGTCGACTAAAACCGTTTTTTGAGAGGCTAAACTAAACTCGCTATCAAGGCTGACAGTATCAGCTCCTGATTTACCATTAAAATAAATTCCAAAAGGTTCTCCAAAAGCTCTAACAATATGCCTTACCGTGAAGTATTCATGTGAAAACCCTACTGGTTTAAATATATCTGCATGAAGGTTAACCGAGTTTCTTCCTGAGTGCTTATGCTCACCCAACTTAGAGTGAACTTTATTTAGAATTTGTTGTTTATCGTCTTCATTAATACAGAGATAGGCCAAGTGGCGGTATGTGCCACGAGCACATTGATATAAGTACTCTTTATCCGCTCCATACCCTAAACTAGGCTCTGGTCTATCTGTAGAAAAGTCACCCAGTGTTATTCTTTTAGAATTGGCATGGTTTTGAATATTTTGCCAAGTATCACCATTTGGGAAATCTAGTAATGCATTAGTAATTCCAGGTACTTTCGATAGAGCTAGCGGCTTAATTTCTTCATCATTTATCTCAAGAAGTCCCTCTTGCTTCCAAATGGAAATTTGGTTTTCTGCCACAGCAAGCTCGATATTCATATTTTCATGTAAGTACCAAGACAAGTCTTCAAGGTTAGCTGGAGATTTATTCCATACCCAAAACTCTTCAAAAACTGTTTTACTTAAATTCGGAGAGGTTACTTTCCTAATCTCATTTTCTTTAAGTTCACAACAAACTTCTAAGAATGAATAAAAGTTCTTCTTGTTGTTGAAGCGTTCTCTAAGCTCTGGAAATAAAGGCGCTCGAAGTTCACTCAAATTACTTTTGGTAATTGCCCAAATTACTTTGGGGGAAATACTTAATCTCGCGACATAGTTTTTCTTAGCTTGAGCTTCTATTTGCCTAATTCGCTCCCTTGATATTTCATAAGTTTTGCCAATTTCTTCTAACGTTTCGCTTTCACAATTTATACCTAATCGCCTCTTGAGAATGCTAGCTTCTTTAGAAGGGGTTCCACTGAAAAACTTATCAAAACTCTTTACTAACTCCATTTCTAACTCTTTTATAGATAAATCAAAATCTAATCTTTGTTCATGCACTTCGTTTGCACTAAATGCACCTGATTCTAATTTCTTAATAAAAGCTTCAAGTTTTTCAATTTTCCCCTTCCCAAAGCCGGGAATTGACAACAAGCTCATTCGATTAACATTTATTACTTGGTTAATGGTTAACTCTTTACCAAATGCTCTTAAAAGAGTATTGGCTAAGGCATTATATTCACTAGTGATATTTAATGATGCTAATTTAATCTCATTTAAATTATCTAAAGGACTCGCCTCTTCACTGGGCTTTGACAAAATTTCGTTTAACTTGCCCTTAAAAAGCTCAAATGACTTTCCTTTTGTTACACCAAACCCTTCAATCTCTAGTAAATCATTAACATCTAAGGATACTAACTCTCCTAGAGTGACTTCCTTACCTAAAAACCTAAATAAGGTTTTAGCTAAATATGAAAACTCTGGCTCGATTTCGATAGAGTTTAGCATCGTACCTTCGTCGATTGATTTGCGATCGCCTAGTAAGCTATTTTCATTTTGACTAGCGGTAGATAGGGTGTCTTTAAGTCTATAAAAAGACAATAGTTGATACTCTTCGAAACTGCTTTCCTTCAATGATAATACGTCTGCTTCATCAACATTTCTTTGATAAATATTTATTACTTTTTCGACAATGGAAGATAAGTTATCCGGATAGTCGAACAGAGCAATGTAATTGTCATCAGAGGCGTTTTTAGGGTTAAAATCAAAAATAGGCTCTTGAAAAGTTGTATCTGCTATATCAACCTGAGCGGAAGATATCTCCTCCTCACCACTAGTGTCCATTTCGTAATTATTTACAAATTTACTTAACTCACTTTTAAGTAAATTTAATTTCGAAATTTCAGGATAATCAGAATTGTTTTGATATTTTTTAGAAAGTACTTCTATAGAGTTTTCATGGATCATTTTGACAAACTCTTGAGGTAAGCGAAGCTTTAAAACATTAACCTCTTCATCTAGCTCACTTTCAATTCTGGATCTTTCCATACCTTCATTGACGGCTAAAGCAATGCCCTCAGGATAATTAGAAAGATCACAAATATCGTAATCACCTTGCAATAAGGTATTAGGGTTGTTGCGTATACCTGTAAAGTAATTCTCTGGAAAAACATTATATAATTCAAACTTGTCTATTTGAGTTAATACTTGCTGAATAAATAGCGAGCGATACACTTTCCCTTTAAATGTTTTAGGCTCAAGTAAGCGTTTCATATGATCAGATAATGCTTTTGCCTGCTTTACTGCCTTAGTAAAGTCAGTACCTTTTTTTCTTGTTTTAACTTCTAATGGCAATAAAACTAGTTGGTCGTTTTTAATACCTACAAACAAAATATCGTCTGATAGTGCGCCTTTGGTTTTATTATGAAGTCGCGCAGCAAAATCGTTATCTTTAATTTCTAATCCAAGGTTACCAGTTACTCTAAGCATTTCTCCTACAGATAAAGGAATCCAAGTAATGTCGCTCGAGATAAGTAAGCTAGATAAGAACTTATATGCAGCAACAATCCCTTGTTTTTCCTTTATTTGTTTCTTGGTGTTTTCCGTTTTTTTCTTACCAGATTCTTTTACAATGCTTAATAACCATTGCCCATTTAATGCATTAAAAGAATTAATTAACTCATCAGATTGGCTTTGTAATAAGTCTTTGTATAAACCAACACGCGACGAGACAGTAATAGCATCGTAAGCGACTGAGTTAGTATATTGGTCAGCATAGTGAATTAATATTGTGTCTTTTGTGTCAAAAAACTCTAGGGTTACTTTAGGGTCGATGATACAAGTCCATAAACTCGAATCATATGACTGAGATAGTTTATCTCTAAAGGTATCTTTCACCGCAAGTACAGGCACATTGCCCTTGATGTATTTAGCTGACTTGTCGCGATATGCGAAAAGTAATTGATTATATAAAGAGGCAATACTGACAGATAAGTTTTCAGATTTAACATTCTTAAGACCGAAACCTGTATAGAAAACTTCATTTTCTAAGTAAGAAGCTTCGCCAGATAATACACCATTACATACAATGCCTGATTTACCTTCATCTACATTATTAGATCGCAGCGTAACTTCTTCATTATTCTTAAAGAAGCTCAAATGAGCATAATCATACTCATTAAATTCCCTTACCTTATTAACCGTAACATTCATTCTTATTTTAAATATTAAGTCGTCAAGAATGGCTTCTTTGTCAGAGTTATTTAATCGAACTAGCTCTCGTAGTTCTTCAATTTTCCTTGTTTCAGAAAACTCTTCAAATGCGGTCAGGTAATGCTGCTCGTCATATATGTTAATTTGTATCTTTTTAGCCTTACCTTTTGCTTTTTTATAGTAATTTAAAATACCTTTAAAAACATGAATATTTTTTTGATTATTAATAGAGTTAATAATCAAAGGTGCATCATTACTTTGCTGAAACAACATATCGAAACAAGTTATAAAATCTTGAATCTTTTCCTGTACCAAAGATGATACATAGTTATTTCCTGAATCTTTTTGTGGCACAGCTTCTAGCCAGAGCTTATTATTAGATAATGATTGTGTCCTAACAAACCCTTCATTTTCGTCAAATAGTATAGGAAGTAATCCAGCAGCATTAAACTTATTTACTGTCGTCTGCGGAACCTGATTAAATGAGCTTTCATTATCTGTATATCTTAATTTAGCGAACTCTAAAGCATATGACATACACAAAGGATGAAAAGGGCTAAAAAACTCATCATCACCTTTTTTAATCATTCCTATTTTTAACAAGTTTCGACTTTTTAGACTTAATGCTTCTTGAGGAATACTATCTAATTCGGATTTTATAATATGTAGCGTACTTTCAAGTAGGTTTAATAATTCTGGTGGCCAATTTGTTATAGATAACAAGGTCTCATTCTTAGTCAGCCAAGAAAATAATGCTCGATATGATTGAGCAACCTTAGGAAAGTCTGCTTCTATATTACTTAGGTATAAAGTGTTAGAAGCCGTATCGTCAATATATAATATTCCTTCATTAATAATTGTATATTCATCAATACATAATTCTTTTGCTTTTACGGAAAGCTCTTTTTCTCTTCCGCTAATAATGACTCTTGAAGTAGAAGGCTTATATTTAGGAATTCTGTCATTATCAAAAATGTCTGTGCTTCGCTGTAAGTCAAACAAACTTGGAAGCTTCACGCTTTCAATAACTTTTGTACCTGTAATGGTGATCGGTAAACGATGGTCATCTAAAACTAATTCAAAATCACCTAAAAAATCTTCTTCATCACTGTTCTGGCTAAAGTCGATTTCTTTAATTTCTTTACAATCTATTTCACTTTCAGAACCTGTAAAAGTATGAACATATAAACCCTCAGGATTTAGAGTAATTTTATCTTGAATATTTTCCAAAATAATTTTGCCATTATTCCTTTTTATCTCAACTTCTAGTTTTTCAAAAAAATTATATAAATAGAAAGAATCCTTTTCTACAAAACAGCAATTAAATTGAAAACATTCTCTTTGCGAAGGTCTTTTTAACTTTAATTGAAAAAATAACGGCGTACCGTCAAATGGTAATTTTACATTGAGTGTTGAGTGCTGATCATGATTAGAGGTTGATATTATGACTTGGTTCTTTTTTAAATTACCATAAGGGGTAATTTGCTCAGTTTTAAGTAATGGTTCTCCCCTTGTCATTCTTATCTTTAATTCAATAACATTAGAAGTGACATCCCCAATTAAAGAAATATGTTTTTTAGAACTTCCAGTTTTCCACTCTTCAAGTTTTTGTCCGTTTATTTCGATATCAACAAGGTCTAAGTTTCTATCTTTATTCCGCTCAATTTCCGCTTCTATTCCAGAAAAAGTTTCGTCTTTTATGTTGCCCTTAATAACTTTTTCTTTAATGTAACGCTCACTAAAGCCCTCTTCTTCAAGTTGCCTTTGAAGCTCTGCTGGGTCGTCACCAAAATCATGGACTCTAGAATTTATAATGTTAGATAGGCGTACATTCCTATCTAACTCTTTCTTAAGTGCCTTTTCATCATCTATCTCTGATAGTCTTGGTTCCGAAAAAAGGCCGTGTTCTTTAAGGTCTATTTTTTCTTTGTGAATCGATTTATAAAGTGGTTCATATCCAAATATACTTAGATTTTGCTCTTTTATTTTTTTCTCTTCGCGAGCGACTAGGTAATTAAAAATCAATTCATCTTTAATACCCGAAGCATGTTTAACCAAAGCTTCATTGACATATTTAGGTGTGAAAACACTATAATTTACACTAACATCTGTAAATGTAGATGTTAGTGTTTCTAAAGAACTATTATTAATTACAAATAGGACTGCATTTTCAATATTATTCAGCTCATCTCTAATACTAGCTATAAAATCTTCATGATTAGAATTCTTATCTTGCTCCCCTAGATGATGCAACATAACAATAACCTTCTTACCATTTTCAATCTCGACATAGTTCAATGAAGATTTGCCAACAGGTAAAGATTTAAAATTTAAACTTTTAAACCCATTATATAATTTAATCGATTGAGCAGGATCAGAGCTGCTAAAGTGATATTTGTTATTTAGTGAATTTGACTGCGCTATAAATTGACAAAACAACCTAGCTAAAAATTCTTCAAATGGTAGTTTTGACATAAACTGCATCCCCGCTGTCACTTAATTTTTCAATATTCCCTACGTTTTCGTAGAATTGTAATAATGCTTTTTTAGATTTTAAATCTAACCAAATACCACGTTTTTTAAACCCTTCAATCACATCATCTATCAAAAGTTTTCTTTCTGGTGAGTCACTTATAACCAAGTTAGTTAGCAACAAAAGCATGTTTGAATTTAATACAAAGTACTTACCGGCAGCCTTTCTATCAGTGATAAATTCTGCGGCAAACTTTTTCTCGAAAATTTCAACAACTTTCTTGTTAGCGTCTTTTCGAGAGGTTTTATCAAATATCAGCTTTTGTAAAGTAAGCCCAGAGTTTATGGCCGACTGAGGGAGATCTTCGTCCTGGTATAATTCGTCAAATAACTTTGCTACGGTACGATTAAGTTCATTAACTTTGGATGTGAAATCATACTTAGTTAACTGCCAGCTTGGCTTCTTTGAAAGACGATTTAAATAGCCTAAATAAGGAAAAAGGTTAAAAGCGATACCACGAGTTTTACTAAACAAAAAATCATAACCATATTGGTTACATTCATGCCTTTCTTTACTTGCTCTTTCTGTTTCTAAAATAAAATAAAGAGGTCTTGCCTGAGGTGTTTTATACCGATTATCTGGGATGCAAACCTGGCTAGTAAGCTGCGTAAGGTAAAGGAAAGTATAAAGGCTAATAAAGCTTTCTAATTCAGCAAGAAAATAACTTGGGCTTTTTGTCAGTGTTTTTATGTCTTTCGAAAATACTTCAGCCAAAAAAGGTAAATAAGTTAATCGACTTTCATCGAAAGTCTTGGCTTGACAAAGGTCTTCTATCTTCTCTATTAATAATGACTCTAGCGGATTATTCCCGCAAGAAGTCATTTGTTCAATTAAAGGCGATGTTACAAGGCCCTGAACAATATTTATCATCGTTTTAGTTCTGGCAGATGGCGCTTCTTTTTTACCAACTAAGTATGCTAGTGGAGTGATATTACTTATTGTATTTGAAGATAAATATAGCTCGTCAAAAACCTCAACTAAATCTCTGGTATCTCGACTATTTCTAAATGACTCTAATACTTCGTCTTTAAGAGTATTTCTGTCCCTACCTCCTAAAGATAGCTGATACAAATCTTCAATTAGAGATTGATATACTAGCTCCCAGTCTAACTGGTGATCTTTCAATGTTTGAGGACCTATAGGTAAAAACTGATCTGCTACATTGCTATAAGCTGATAAATTGTTTTTTTCGATAAGCTTGCCAATATCTGATATAGACGTTTCTATTGTAGTAAAATCTTCCATCTTAACGCTCCACCTTATACCTACGTCTATTCTTACTGACAGATATAACTTTATTATCACTGATTATTTTCATTGACTCTGTCTTTATTGTTTTATCTATAATATGAGAAATTAGCTCATCAAACTTTGCTACGCCTTCCAAGTTTTGACGGTTAGGTCTAAAGCCATTTGATATGTATATAGCTTGAATCATTGTGTTTAGGTCAATATTGAAAATATAAGGTGAATCACCGTTATTAATAATCAGCGGAATAGGAATGAAGTCTGTAGTAGTTAGCTTATGCTTTTCAATCCATTCGATATCAGCTTGGACATTAACTTTATTACAGATGGAGTAATCGTCTAACTTTCTACTTACGATAAAACCATCCGCTTTTGAAGGTAATAGTCGATTAGCGTAATCTAATGAAGAGTTTACAATTAGCTCTTCAATAATATTCAAACAAATATCTTCATCTTCATCTGTGAATTTTGTTTTTTGAAAGATATTAACTAAATTGAGGTAGTTATTAAGAGAACAGGCTAAAAAAGACTTTTTAGATATTTCTGATAAAGATGAATTAAGGTTTTCTTCCTCTAAAAGATAAGAAGCTCTGACAATACCTTCAGGTGATAAGCTAAAGTTTACTAAAGATAAAAGAATATCAATATCTTTTTGCACTTCAGCCGACAAAGTATGTGTCGTATATTCCAAGTAAAAGTTGTCTAGTGCTTTGCTTCGAATATGAATAGGGTCTACTTTAGCGAAACAGCGACTAAATTCATTATCAAACTTAGAAAAAATATTACCAATAATTCCATCTGGCTTTTCAATGGTTAAGATTTGATAAATGAAATCTACAAATATTCTAGGAATAAGAAATTGCTCTTCCATTAGCCTAGCCAATCCAAAGAGTTCAATTAATTTATTTTGAAATGATAGTAATGATAAAACCTCAAAGTTTTTTGCTACGTATGAGCTAGATTTATTTTCTAACTGATAATATCTATAAAAAGGATTTTCTGGTGTTTCTTCTGTGAGTTTTGCTAAAAATTTTGATATGAAATCAGAAGTTATCTTAGAAGATGAGAAGTTTAACCTAGGGTAGCATTCGAAATCATAAAAGCTAACCGATTGAGTATCAAAGCCCTTTATATGTCTATTTTTAAAATACTCTTCAAAAGAGCCTTTTATATCACTATGCCTATCACTTCCTTGTTTAATAAACTTTTGAAGCATACCAATATTTATGCCTATCGCTAAAGGCTTATTATTCAGTTTAAACTCATCAAACTTTTCATCTAAACAATCAATTGCTGATTTATGTTGGCTGCTACTATGAGTTGCATCTAGATGAAAGTCTATCTCGGAAGAAAACTCTCTATACAACTGAGTTAGAATTTCAGACTTCCCATCTCCAGAACTTCCGCAAAGACATATAATTCTTTTTGGATCCGGATTATCGAGAGCTGCTTGCAAAGCAACTTTAAAGTCGTTTTGTATCTCTGGAGTAATGTATAGGTGATCTTTCAGCGCTTGAAGTTCATCTACGGTATTTTCTGTTCGTAAAGTTGATACTGAATATTTTGAAGATCTTGATAATACGCCTAAAGCATCTTGTAGATTCACTTTATCTCCTTATAAAGATTGCCCCCTAACTCGATGAACTATAAAGGGGATTTGTTCATAGTACTTATAATGCATTAGATCCCTTCTATTGTCTGTAATTAATTGTATTTTTGAACTATAAAATACGCGGGATTAACTAGAGTTTGGTCTCATACTGAGTTCTTGTCCTAAACTAATAATAAGCTAATAAAGCAATGGCCAAACCAAATAATATTCTAATAAATCAAAAATATAATAAATTTGTGTGTCATAAATTAAAGTAACGCACTAAGCAATTAGACCTTTAACGCTCCGGTCGTTAAAATGACAAAAAGATAGTCGTTAGACAGCTCAGAGCAGCCGGTCAGTTAGCCCGCTATCTTAAGTGAAGTGAAGAGAAGTGAAGCTAAGTGAAGTTAGGCTAGGCCCAAAAGTGGCAGACATAAAAACCGCAATTAAAAATGGAAATACAATTAAATATGAAAACCGTCTTAGTGCTTACAACCATTTTTATGCTCGGTGCATGTGTTACCACTATGCCTACATCTAATTGGATCTTGGTTGATGACTTTGAGCAGCCCGAGATCACCGATTGGCAAATCGTGGATACACAAAATGACACCAAGCCGTTTGTTGCTAACCCGCAAGTCACCGTGATTAAAACAGCAAATAATAATCGCTATTTACTTAAGAAACCCGCCGCCGACGGCGTTGTTGGCAATAGAAAAGCCCTGACATTTAAAGCCTTACCAGAAGCGGTTGCGGTAGGTGACACCTATACATTTTATACTCGTATTTTGGTTGAGAGCTTTCCCAACAATCATGCGTTTGGCATTAGTAATTTAACGCCTGATGAGATCATCAAACAAGCCTATAACGCCTTTGAACCAACTTTACGAGTCACCGATAAAGCCGAGTCCAATGGCTTTAAAAACGACGGTACTTTGATGGTGAAAATAGACAGCGACGACAAGTACCGTCAATACAGCAATGTTCAAAACTATGATTTAAATCGCTCTGCAACCCCATTGCAAACTAACGTTTGGTATCAAATTTGGTATGTGGTTAATAATGCGCAGGTGGCGGACGGTGGGCAAACTTACGATGTGTATCTACAAGGTGGCGAATTTGCCAAGCAGACCTTAGTATTTAAAAACGCGGCTTTTAGAATGAAACGAGAACAGCCATTAATCTACTTTTTTGCTAACTCTAATACCGGACCACATAAAAAACCCTACGGCAATGGTGGGCTCGCCTATGACGACATCTATATGAGCCGCGGCCTCGAACTCTCGACGCCTTCAACCCCGTAAATTTGCAGGCAACTATCGATTTCCATATTTTTAATTTCGTATATTCTTAAAGTTATCAGTTAAATGCGTTTTATGATGATAAGGCGCTGAAGATAACGACTTTTAGATGGATATGATTTGATGACAACTGCACAACGAGTTTTATGGATAATCGCAACCTTTGGCAACGCCCTTGCCATTTTTTTGTTACTTAATTTTGTAAATGGCTGGACCGTGAGTTTAATGGTCTTCACGTCTGTTTATACCCTTGTTGGCCTGCATGACATCACCAGTAGCCGTCATACACTAAATAGGCTTTATCCTGTGTTAGCGTATTTTAGGTACTTTTTTGAATCCATTAGAATTGAGATCCAGCAGTATTTTATCGCCAACGACATTGAAGAAATGCCGTTTAACCGCGAACAGCGCAACCTTGTTTATCGCCGTGCAAAAGGCGTGAGCGATACCATTCCGTTTGGTACGCAGCGCGATTTAATGCAAACCAATTACCAAAGTATTTGGCATTCAATGGCACCTAAGGTTTTAAAGGAAGAAAGCAAACGCATTCGTGTTGGCAGCTCACAATGTAAAAAACCTTATCTGGCCTCGCGACTTAATATTTCCGCTATGAGCTACGGCGCACTTAGCGCTGAGGCAATTCAAGCGATGAACTTAGGCGCAAAACAAGGTGGCTTTTACCACAATACCGGTGAAGGCGGCATCAGCTCGCATCACTTAAAACATGGTGGTGACTTGGTTTGGCAAATAGGCACAGGGTTATTTGGCTGCCGCGACGATAAAGGTCGATTTAGCGCCGACGACTTTACAAAGCTCGCCAACCTAGAGCAAGTTAAAATGATTGAAATTAAGTTATCTCAAGGGGCTAAACCCGGTCATGGCGGGGTTTTGCCTAAAGCTAAGATCACTGATGAAATTGCGGTAATACGCGGGATAAGCAAAGAACAAGACTGCGTCTCGCCACCAATGAACCCTGAATTTTCAACACCTTTAGAATTGCTTAGCTTTGTTTCACAACTTAGAGAACTCAGCGGCGGTAAACCCATTGGCATAAAACTGTGTATAGGCAATCCTGCGGAGTTTTTGTGTTTAGGTAAGGCCATGATAGAAACGGGCGTGTTTGTCGACTTCATCACCGTTGACGGCGCTGAGGGAGGCACTGGTGCAGCTCCAGTTGAGTTTAGTAATCGCCTTGGTTTAATGTGCCTTGAAGGTGTCTATTTTGTAAATAACGTTTTAGTCGGTTTAGGTATTCGTTCAGAGATCAAAGTCATCGCGTCGGGTAAAACCGCGTCTGGCTTCGACATAGTGAACAAAGTTGCTTTTGGTGCCGACATGGTTAACGCGGCGCGCACCTTTATGATGTCGGTGGGTTGTATTCAGTCTAAACAATGCGATACCAACAAATGCCCTACCGGCATTGCAACGCAGGACAAAAATCGCAGCAAAGCTATTGACGTTGAGCGCAAAGCCAAACGAGTCGCTTCGTTCCAACACCATACATTACACAGCTTTTATGAATTACTCGGCGCTATGGGCTTAGATGAAGTGTATAAACTCACTTACAATATGGTCAAACGCAGAACCCCAAACGGCATGCTTGAGTCTAACACCCATACAGTACCTGAATTGAAAACCAAACAGCTACTGAACGACGCACTGCCTGGCATGTGGCAAATTTGGTGGAGCAAAGCCCGCAGTGACAGCTTTTATATTGAAGACACCGCACCTGTTCATCCACCAGAATTAGACGTACGAAATATTTCGTAATATGGTTTGCTGATATAGGCTCGTAGTCATGAGCCTATATTATTGCCTGCTTAGCGAGATAACCGTATTGTTGAAGGCAAAAACTAAGGATTAGAAAAAAGAAGTAAACAAAAAAAGGCCAACGTCACAGCTACATATTCAGCTACTCAGTCAGTTACTCAGTCAGCTACACCGATTTACGCCACCCGAAATTTTAGTTATACCCGCTTTAAAAAACTCTAAAAGCACTTAATACTCACTCATACAGCACTAAATTAAGTGACTGCTTTGGGCTAGGCTGGCTTAGTGCTGCGTTTCTTTTTAACTGTTTTTTTAGCCGCTGAACGAGGTCGTCGGGGTTTATATGCGCCTCGATTCGCTGGGCTTTGTGGCAGTGATTCAAACTTGACGGTTTTAACGTCTTCGATAAGTTGCGCAAGGTTTTGTTCTATTTGGGTTATAAACTGTTTGTAGCCCATAGATTGTTGGCTAATGGACTCAAGTTGCGACTCCCACAATGCGGTCATGTCAGGCTGTGATACAACGTCGGGCAATGCTTGAATTAATTGTCGCCCTATCGGTGTTGCGATTATGTTTTTTCCGGTACGAGTTAAAAATTGGCGTTTAAATAACAGTTCAATGATGCCTGCCCGAGTTGCTTCAGTACCTAGTCCATCGGTATCTCGCAGCAGTTTTTTTATCGCAGGATCGGTAACAAAACGCGCCACGCCGGTTAAGGCACTCAACAAGCTTGCATCGTTAAAGGGTTTAGGTGGGCTGGTCATCTTTTCAACTAACTCGCCACGTTGGCAATGCACCTGCTGACCTACAGTAACTTGAGGCAATTCAGATGTTGCCCATTCTTGGTCATCGGTATCGACATTCGTTTTTGCATTGCTTTTTGGACTGCTTGATTCAAATAGACTTTTCCAACCTTTTTGAGTGATCTCTTTTTGTTTGCTAACAAAACATCCCCCTTCCACAATAGTATCGATTTGTTTTTCTTTGTATTCAAACTTAGGGTAAAACTGGGCGATGTATTGACGGCCGATCATGCCATATAATTTTTGTTCATTGGATGTCAAATTACCAACAGACCTCGCATTTGCCGTAGGGATGATGGCATGGTGGGCCGATACCTTTTTATCATTCCAGGCTCGTCCTTTTTGAGACAAATTGGCTTTTTCTAACAGTTTTTTTAATGTGTCAGAACATTGGGCCATGGCCTGTGCGACCTTGGGAACATCAGCAAAGTGCTCTTCTGGTAAATATTGGCAGTCCGAACGCGGGTAAGTAATGAGTTTGTGTTTCTCATAAAGCGATTGGCACGTATCTAATACTTGCTTTGCGCTTAACCCAAAGGCTTTGGCCGCGGCAATTTGCAGACCAGACAAACTAAACGGCAGCGGCGCAACCTGTTGCTTTTTATCTGTTTTAACTTTGTCTATGACGGCGGGTTTGTCGGTGATCCGCTGCACCACATTTTCAGCCAATGGCTTTGATAACACCCGAGATGCTTCATCCATATAAGGTTCGCAGGCTTCGCTTGGTTGCCATTTCCCTTGGTAAAACTCGCCATTTTGTGTTTGAAAATGGCCTATCACCTCATAAAACGGTTTAGCGGTAAATTGTTCAATTTCAAGGTCACGTTTTACCACTAATCCTAAAATTGGGGTTTGTACACGCCCAATAGACAGCACACCTTGATACCCAGACTTCTGCCCCTGCAATGTGCAAAGGCGTGTCATATTCAGGCCATATAACCAGTCTGCTCTAGCTCGGGCCAAAGCACTCACCGCTAATGGCACAAACTGTTTATTAGACTGCAGATTATGCAAGGATTTAGACACGGCCGCGGTATTAAGGTCGCTAATCAAACAACGTTGCGCTTGGTCAATTTTGCGCTTTGAAGCACCACAATAGCTGATCACTTCATCAACTAATATTTGTCCTTCTCTATCGGCGTCGCCAGCATTAACTATAGTGGTTGCTTTACCAATTAACTTTTTGATCACCGTTAATTGCTTGCGCGTTTTTGGCTTGGGTTTTAATTGCCATTGGGTTGGAATAATCGGCAGGTGTTCAACTTGCCACTTCTTAAATTTGCTGTCGTAATCCTCTGGCTGTGCTTGCTCCAACAAATGACCGATACACCAAGTCACTACTGTGCCGTCGCTGGCTTCGATAAAGCCATCTTGTTTTTTATGCGGTTTAGGCAACGCGTCAACAATCGCTCGACCTAGACTGGGTTTCTCCGCAATAAATAACTTCATGAATAATGACCAACGGACTGAATAAAGAAAGACCACCAATTTTACCGACTAATTTCCCTAAGGTCGATGGCAATTAGGTACAGATTATTTTTGGGGCAAAAGACTATGCGTAAACAACGACGATGCAGGACAGCTGAACTTGCATTTTGTGACAACTAAACTAACTTGTGGTTAAAGCACTCCAAACACTTTTGTTATGTCTGCCAAAGTAAAAATATTGTTGTCTGTGGCTTAGTACCTAGCGATGCCAGTCTTTGGGTTGATTTTCATTCTAATGTTGCAAACACGACCGTTACGGGTTAGAACCCTAGAATAAATAAATGACTTAAATAATTTAAAGATTGACGAGGTTTATCCGATAAAAAGGATAGTTATGACGATAGGTAGATCCCCATGGCAAATAGATCAATTAAATTTAAAGTATTAACAATCGCATTATTACCCCTAGCACTTACCGCACTCGCAATTACGTTGTTGGCGACCTCACAATCTGAGCAAATAAGCTTACAAAGCCAAGACCAATTACGCACTTCGCTGACGGCCGAGAAAAAAGAGCAACTCGACTCATTTATCGAACTTGCTATCACCTCAGTTGCTACCGCTAAAACCGATGACGCGAAAAAAACAATCTTACGTAATTTAAGATACCAGCAAGGCAATAATTACTTTTTTGTTTATGACACCCAGGGCAATCAAATTGTTAGTGCGGATAATCCAGAACGAGAAGGAAAAAATTATTTAGACTCTAAAAGCCAGCAGGGTCGATATCTGGTTAAAGAATATATAGAAAAAGCACTAACCGGTGGCGGTTATGTTGAATATACATGGCCCAAACAAAACTCAACAATACCGTCACCCAAGCTCGCCAAGGCCGTAATGATCCCTGACACCAATTGGGTTATCGCGACTGGATTTTACGTCGACGAATTAGAAAAAACCCTGGGCGTTCTTAAACAACATAACCAAGAAATGTTGTCGGACAGTATCTTTAAAATCATTAGCTTAGCGATTGTTTTGTTATTAGTAATGTCTGCTATTTCCATCAAATTAGTACAAACTATTACCAAACCAATAAATCATGCCGTGAGTGCCTTAGATGAAATAGCCAATGGCGATGGTGATTTGACACAACGTTTGGATGAATCAAAAGGCCATGAATTAGGTGCGCTTTCCGCGGCGTTCAATTTATTTGCGTCAAAAATTGCAGATATGGTTAAGCAAATTAATGGGTCGACTCAAATATTATCGACTTCAAGTGTGAACCTTACGCAACTGATGGCTCAAGCCGAATCAGGTGTGCAACGTCAACATTTAGAAAGTGACCAAGTTGCTACCGCTATGAACGAAATGTCAGCAACGGCTTTGGATGTGGCGAAAAGCGCTAGCAATGCCGCAAAAGCCGCCCATGACGCGGAAGACCAAGTCACTGACGCATCGAAAATACTAGATGGTGCAATAGAGATCATTAATGGGTTAGGTGACCAAGTTAATATTGGCGTCGACGTTATTGGTAATTTAGGTGAAGAATCTAAAAATATCGGTGGTGTAATCGAAGTTATTCGAGGCATTGCAGAACAAACAAACTTACTCGCATTAAACGCCGCGATAGAAGCAGCAAGAGCCGGTGAACAAGGTAGAGGTTTCTCTGTGGTAGCCGATGAAGTTAGAACCCTAGCGGCAAGAACGGCTAGCAGCACGGATGAAATTCAACGCATGATCATTAAATTGCAGGGTGGAACTAACGAAGCGGTTCTTGCGATAACTGAAATAAATGAAAAATGCATGCACACAGTGACAGAAGCAGAAAGAGTCGACACAGCGCTAAAAGCAATACGTCATTCAGTCACGACGATCAACGACATGAACAGTCAAATTGCAACTGCTGCTGAAGAGCAAACTATGGTATCTGAGACCATAAACCAAAACGTGCACCAGATTGTTGAAGTCGCAGAAGAAACCGCAAACGGTACCGCCGAAGCATCCATGATAAGTAAACAGCTTAATGATCTCGCGTTAGATATGTCGAAATTAGTCGGTCAGTATAAAACGTAATTTCAACCAATTGAAAGAAACCTGTGGGGTCAGAGTTGCTGATATTTGTAACGTCCTCTGCGCTCGGTTGGAGATCCCTAATATCGCTGTGGCTGCCTAACTTTACAAGCTACGGGGATGACGTTTTTCTGGGTATTGGGAATGATGTTTTTCTGTTTGGTTCGGATGGTGGTTTTTGTTCTTAACCTATGAGCCAATTGAAGGTGGATTATGTGATTCCTCTGCACTTGGTTGGAGATCCCTAATAGCGCTTAGGCTCTTTTGGGATGACGGTATTTCCTGTTGATTTTCGATTAATAATGACGGTTTTTGTTCTTAAACTATGAGCTAATTGGAGGTGGATTATGTGATTCCTCTGCGCTCGGTTGGAGATCCCTAATATCGCTTAGGCTGCCTAACTTTACAAGCTACGGGGATGACGTTTTTTCTGGGTATTGGGAATGATGTTTTTCTGTTTGGTTGTCGCTTACTAATGACGGTTTTTTGTTCTGGGGATTTGGGATGATGGTTTTACTGGTATTTATCTAGTACACCATTTGAGAAAGTGAATCTGTACTACATAATGTACTACTTAAATTGCTGGTTGTCATTGTTCGTTAGTAATCGACAATAACCCATAAAAAAACCCGGAAAGCCTGTTTTAATTGGCTTTCCGGGTCTTTATTGGTTCTTAAAAAACCTAATAATGGTGCGGTTGGAGGGACTTGAACCCTCACGTCCTTTCGAACACAGCGACCTCAACGCTGCCTGTCTACCAATTTCAGCACAACCGCGAAAGTGTTTCTAGTTTGCAGGTACGTCTTTTACTGGTGCGTCTGTTGTTTCGTTAGAAACTGGAACGTCCGTATCTGCTGGAGCGACTTTTTTAACTTCTTCAACAACTGGTGCTGAGATGTCATTCCACTCGTTTTCTTCTTTAACTGAATTCGCTGTCAAGCTTCCTAGGAATATGCTGATAACAAAAAACAGGGTTGCCAGAATCGTGGTTGTTTTGGTTAAAAAGTTACCAGAACCACTAGAACCGAACAATGTAGCTGATGCGCCAGCACCAAACGACGCGCCCATATCGGCACCCTTACCTTGTTGGATCAAGATTAATCCAACTAAAGCTAATGCGACTACTAAATAAACTACTATCAAAATTTCGTACATGCTATTACCTTAAGCTACCGCATTTTTACAAATGGTTGTAAATGACTCTACATCTAAACTCGCGCCTCCAATTAGGCCTCCGTCGATGTTGTCACTTGAAAATAATTCTTTACTGTTATCAGGCTTAACACTTCCACCGTATAAAATACGAGTCTCTTGCGCTAACTCCTGATTATAACTCGCCAAAACCTTTCTGATTTCGGCGTGTACTTCTTCCGCTTGTTCCGTCGTGGCCGTTTTTCCAGTGCCTATCGCCCAAATGGGTTCGTAGGCAAAAACTAAGCTGTCTGAATACGACGGCAAATCATCCAATACGGCTCTGATCTGTTTTGAAATAACCGCTATGGTTTCTTCATCTTCGCGTTGCTGTTCACTTTCACCAACGCAAATAATTGGGACTAATCCAGCGTGCAATGTTGCCAATACTTTTTTAGCAACAACAGCGTCTGTTTCACCATACATGGCGCGTCTTTCAGAATGTCCTATTATGACAAACTGACAACCCACGTCACGTAACATTCTGCCAGAGACTTCACCGGTAAATGCACCAGATTCGACTTCTGCAATATTTTGAGCGCCCTTTTTAACACCATTTGTGTTTTCATTCAAATAAACAAATGGTGGGCATACAACGGTTTCAACTTCATTAGATTCAAACGCTTGTAACGCATCAATCATTTCCGCCAATAACACTTTATCGCCGTTCAACTTCCAGTTGGCAACTACTAAAGGTAGACGTTCAGCCATTGCTTTACTCCTAATTTTTCGCGGGCGTGATAGTAACTAACAACTTGCAAAGTTACAAGCAAAGCTTTAATTAATCGGCGTATGCGGCTACTTTTTCAGCAACTCGTTTCGCTACGGCATTAATTAGCTCTGCGTCTTTGCCTTCAGTCATAACTCGAATAAGAGGTTCAGTACCCGATTTACGAATTAATATACGACCTTCATCGCCAAGTTCTTTTTCTGCATCTGCTATCGCTAACTTAACTTCATCCACTTCAAGGGGATATTTATTTTGGCCAACGCGCACATTTATTAACTCTTGTGGGTATTTTTCCATACCAGATTTAAGTTCTGATAATTTTAACCCTGACTCAACCATGGCGGTTAATACTTGGATTGCCGACACAATACCATCGCCTGTTGGCATATGTTCTAGGTTTATAACATGACCTGAACTTTCGCCGCCAATAGTCCAATTGTTTTCTTTTAATAGTTCCATTACATAACGATCGCCGACTTTAGCGCGTAAAAATGGAATTCCTAACTTTTTAAGGGCAACTTCTAGACCAAGGTTTGACATCAATGTGCCAACAACGCCCCCTTTAAGGTTGCCTTGTTTTAATGCGTGACGCGCAATAATGAATACCAGTTCATCCCCATCAACTTCAACGCCTTTATGGTCAACCATAATAATGCGGTCGCCGTCGCCGTCTAGCGCCAAACCGACATGAGCTTCGTTGGCTAATACCGCTTCACGTAGTGCTTCGGTATGCGTCGCGCCACATTTTTCGTTGATGTTCAGTCCATCCGGTTTTGCGAAGATAGACACCACTTCTGCACCTAGCTCTTGGAATACATTTGGACCGATGTGATACGTTGCACCATTGGCACTGTCGACTACGATTTTCATGCCGCGCAATGATTCAGGCGCAAAACGACTTTTACAAAATTCGATATATCGGCCAGCTGCGTCATTTATGCGTGTTGCTTTACCGAGTTTTTCAGATTCTACGCATGTGATCTCTTGATCTAACATGGCTTCAATTTCATGTTCTATTGAGTCTGGAAGCTTAGTACCGGCCGCAGAGAAGAACTTAATGCCGTTGTCGTAATATGGGTTGTGCGAGGCACTGATGACAATACCGGCGTCGGCGCGAAATGTACGAGTAAGATATGAAATAGCAGGCGTTGGCATTGGTCCCAACAAGCCTACATCAACACCAGCAGCGATAAGGCCAGACTCTAATGCGGTTTCAAGCATATAACCCGAAATGCGAGTGTCTTTTCCGATAAGCACTTTTCGGTTGCCGTTTTTCGCAAAAACTTTACCTGCAGCGTAACCTAACTTTAGTGCAAATTCAGGAGTAATAGGCGAACGCCCAACTAATCCGCGAATACCATCTGTTCCAAAATATTTTTTACTCATGATTTACTCCGTAATAAGTCGCTTTAAACAGATCTAATGCCTGTTTCGTTTCTGCAACATCATGCACTCTTAAGATTTTTGCCCCTTTGGTCAATGCCAAAGTTGCACATATAACACTTGCTAATGCTCGTTTATCGGGGGCTAACCCTAGCAAGTTTCCAATCATCGATTTTCTCGATAGTCCCGCAAGGAGCGGCAATTCTAACGATTCAAATTCGTCTAATCGATTTAGTAATTGGTAATTCTGACTTAATGTCTTACCGAAGCCAAATCCTGGGTCGATACAAATTCGAGATTTGTCGATTCCGGCTTCTAAACAGGTATTTATTCGTTCAGCCAAAAATGCACTTACATCGGTAACTACATCGCTATATTCTGGCTCTGACTGCATTGTACGCGGTGTGCCTTGCATATGCATCAAACAAACCGGTACATTTGAATTAGCAACAACCTCAACAGCGTTTCCTACCGTTAACGCACATACGTCATTGATAAGGTCTACGCCGCTATTAATGCCTTCTCGCATGACTTCAGGTTTGCTGGTATCCAGCGAAATCAAACACCCAAATTCACTTTTTAATTTTTCGATCACAGGTAATACCCGTGATAATTCTTCATCCAAACTCACTTCTGGCGCGCCTGGACGAGTGGACTCGCCACCAAGGTCAATAATATCCGCACCTTGAGACAACATCAATTCTGCATGTTTAATAGACGCATCAAGCTGAGTAAATTTACCGCCGTCTGAGAAAGAGTCGGGAGTTACATTTAAGATCGCCATTATGATAGGCGTTTCGAGTTTTGTTAAATTAAACATTGTCATAAAAATGAGGCCCCTTATAAAGGGGCCTTAATATTAACTGGCAGGATTAGGAACGTCAGTTTCAGGTTTGGTGTTGTCTGTAGAGTCGTCGTCATTTTTAGACTCAGGCTTTGCAGACCAACCCGCAGGTTCACGAACTGGAACACGATTCATTAGATCATCAATTTGTTTTGCGTCTATTGTTTCGTATTTCATTAGCGCATCTTTCATTGCATGTAAGATGTCTAAATTCGCTTTAATAATTTCAACTGAGCGTTCGTAGTTACGGTTAATAAATACTTTAATTTCAGCATCAATGGCCTGTGCCGTTTCATCAGACATATGAAGCGATTTAGATGACGTACGTCCTAAGAACACTTCGCCTTCTTCTTCAGCATATAACATAGGTCCCATTTTTTCAGAAAGGCCCCATTGAGTAACCATTTTACGAGCAATATCAGTTGCACGTTCAATATCATTTGAAGCGCCCGTTGATACTTTATCTGCACCATAAATAACTTCCTCGGCAATACGACCACCGTATAAAGAAGATATTTGGCTTTCCAAGAACTGTTTGCTGTGTGAGAAACGATCTTGTTCAGGCAAGTACATAGTGACACCAAGTGCACGTCCACGAGGAATAATACTAACTTTATAAACTGGGTCATGGTCAGGAACCATACGGCCAACAATTGCATGGCCAGCTTCGTGGTAGGCTGTCATTTCACGTTCGCTTTCGCCCATAACCATAGATTTACGCTCGGCGCCCATCATGATCTTGTCTTTGGCTTTTTCGAAATCTTGCATGTCGACTAAACGTTTATTAAAGCGAGCAGCAAATAAGGCAGCTTCGTTTACTAGATTTGCTAAGTCAGCACCAGAGAAACCTGGCGTACCACGTGCGATTAACGCAGGTTCTACGTCGTTTGCTACAGGTACTTTACGCATATGAACATTAATAATTTGCTCACGACCACGAACGTCTGGCAAACCAACCACAACTTGACGGTCAAAACGGCCCGGTCTTAATAATGCAGGGTCTAGTACGTCAGGACGGTTAGTCGCGGCGATAACGATAATGCCTTCGTTGCCTTCAAAACCATCCATCTCTACTAACATTTGGTT
This sequence comes from Psychrosphaera sp. 1_MG-2023, assembly GCF_030548245.1. Lineage (NCBI taxonomy): Bacteria > Pseudomonadati > Pseudomonadota > Gammaproteobacteria > Alteromonadales > Pseudoalteromonadaceae > Psychrosphaera > Psychrosphaera sp. 1_MG-2023. Next base: position 5,364 of record NZ_JAUORW010000018.1, on the reverse strand, counting down.
AAGCGTTTGTTCACGTTCGTCGTGCCCACCACCTAAACCTGCGCCACGTTGACGACCGACAGCATCGATTTCATCGATGAAGATAATACAAGGAGCTGATTTTTTAGCTTGGTCAAACATGTCACGAACACGTGATGCACCAACACCAACAAACATTTCAACAAAGTCTGAACCAGAAATTGCGAAGAATGGAACTTTTGCTTCACCGGCAACGGCTTTCGCAAGTAAGGTTTTACCCGTACCAGGCTGACCGACCATTAATACGCCTTTTGGAATTTTTCCGCCAAGCTTTTGGAATTTTGCAGGTTCTCTTAGGTAATCAACAAGCTCTTGAACTTCTTCTTTTGCTTCGTCACAACCGGCTACGTCTTTAAACGTTGTTTTAATTTGGTCTTCGCCCATTAAACGCGCTTTAGATTTACCAAATGACATAGCGCCTTTACCGCCGCCGCCTTGCATTTGACGCATGAAGAATATCCATACACCAATCAATAGCAACATAGGGAACCATGAAATTAGAATAGACGCCAAAATTGACGGCTCTTCAGGAGGTACGCCAACAATGCGTACGTTATTTTCGATTAAATCGTTTAATAAATCTTTGTCGTAAGCTGTTGGGATATAAGTTTCAAACTTTTCACCACTACGCTTCAGGCCGACAATTTGGCGATCGTTAATTTTAACTTCACGAACTTCGCCCATACGAACTTCTTTAACAAACTGGGTATAGTTTGTACTACTGCTCGTACTATCATTTGGCGTGATCGTATTAAATACAGACATCAGTGCCACTGCTACCATCAACCAAATAATTAGATTTTTAGCCATATCGCTCAAAGGGATAACCTCAACAAATAAACATTAAAATGAAGACTACTATAATTTAAATCCTGTCGCTACCAGATACACTTCTCTCGAACGTGCTCTTGACGATTCAGGCTTTCTCACTTTTACTACTTTGAATACATTACGTACATCTTTTACAAACTGATCAAAACCTTCACCTTGGAATACTTTGACAGCAAATTTACCTTCTTTATTTAACACTTGTTGGCACATATCGAGAGCCAACTCAACCAAGTACATAGAACCTGCTTGGTCAATTGAGTCGTTTCCGCTCAAATTTGGCGCCATGTCAGACATGACTAAATCGACCTTATTGTCGCCGATTTTATCTAACAATGCATTTAATACATCTTCTTCTCTAAAATCACCTTGGAGAAAGTCGACACCTGCAATTGGATCCATAGGTAAAATGTCACACGCGATTACCGTGCCTTTACCATCTAACAACTCTACAGCGTACTGAGACCAACCACCTGGCGCGGCCCCGAGGTCGACAACAATACTGCCCGGTCGCATTAGTTTATCTTTTTTCTGCAACTCTTCAATTTTGAAATAGGCTCTAGAACGTAACCCACGTTTGTTGGCTTCTTTCACATATGGGTCGTTTACATGTTCTTCTAACCAGCGTTTACTGCTACCGGAACGTTTATCTTTTGCCATAACTTAGTATATGAATTGGTAATAGTCTAAAGGTGGGGTAGAATATCATTAATTCAAGTAATTACTGTAAAATTAAACCTAATGAGTCTATCAAAAAAACAAATCCAGTTCTTAAAGGGCGAAGCCCATTCACTAAAACCTGTCGTGCAACTTGGCTCGAATGGCTTTACTGAAGGCGTTTTAGCCGAAATCGAAAACGCCCTAGCGGTTCACGAATTAATTAAGGTTAAAGTACCTTCTGAAGATCGTGAAGAATTAAAGCTATATGTTGAAGCGATAGTGCGCGAAAGCAAAGCCGAAAAAATTCAGCTAATTGGCAAAACACTTGTGTTATTTAAGCAAAGTGACGATAAAAAAATCGAACTACCTAAAAAGTAGTAGCGGATTAATCAAAAAAACCGACTGATGTCGGTTTTTTTATGTCTAAATTTTAGTGTAATAAAATGTTAATTGGTGATTTGAAATACTTATTATGAAAAACGCCTCATTTCCTTCTGTATTTCTTAAATAATTGTCACTCTCATTTGGTCCACAACACTATGATTCAGGTTTAGTTAGATTGTATGGCGTTTAGCCAAACTAATTTTTAAGCTGGATTTTTTTATTCCCTAAATAACCCGCAATAAAAAAGGAGCTCGAAAGCTCCTTTTGGTTAATTAACTAAAACAGTTAATTGTTATTTTTTGATGCGTCTGCGGAATGCCACAAAACCACCAAGTAAGGTTGCTAACGTGTAGCTAAATGATAGACCTAATAGTCCTTCATCTTTTTCTTCCTTAGCTGCTTTAACCAATACACTGACGTTTGCAGTAGCGGTCATTTCACCATCACTAACTAATACTTCAAAGTTGATTGTCGTATCTTCAGTAACCGTTGGCGCATTAAAGCTTGCAGTCGCTGTATCGGCATTAGCTAATACCACATTGCTAGTCGCTGTAGACCAACTGTAAGTAAGATCGTCGTTTTCAGTATCTAATCCCAATGCGGATAGTGTTACTAAACCACCGATCTCTGTTTCAGAGACAGAACTTGACGCTGTCACAGTTGGTGCTGTATTTGAGTTTGCCACCACAACCGTAATTGATTTAGTGGTTACTCGAACACCGTCTGTCACTTGCAGAGTAAACTTCAACTCTTCGCCTTCAGATGTTGAAGGTGTTACAAATGATATCGTATCGCCTGTTGTATATAGCAATTCAACTGCACTACCTTCAACCTGCGTCCAAGAATACGCTAACAAAGCACTATCGAGGTCTGTTGCTGACGCAACAATTTCTACATAAGTATTTTCATTAGCCTGTATTTCTCTAGCCAACTCAACTACTGGCGCATTATTTACCGCCACTATTACCGCAGGGTCAACAACCACGCCATTAGCAACGCCATCATCGTCATTTACGCCACCATCGGTTATGCGTAACTTAATGCAATTGCTGCCTTGTACTAAACCTCGGCTCCACGCTTCGGTGTCATCGGCTGCTGGGCATTCACCTGATAAGGTTTTAACCGCTGACCAAATAGAATCACCATCTCGTTGTTGAGTGTCAGTTACTTCAAAGGAAACAAATGACCCATCTGATTTAAGTTTGCGATATTGCGCATTAACAGGCAGTTTTTCGTTAAGTGGTACTATCATTGTAATAATTGAACCAACGTCGGCACCGTGTACTTCGAAGTCAATTATTGGGGTAACGTATTTAGTAACATCTGAGTCATCAATTTCTACATTCAATGCAGCTTCAATTTCCGCAACGGTTGTTGCAGCGTCCGCTGAATGTCCATTGTCTATAGCTTTCACCGTTTGACCAATCGAAATTGTTAGGCCTTCCTCTACAGAAATTATGGTATCGCCGACTTTTTGTTGATTAGCTAACAAGTTCGCATTATCTAAATAGTCTGCAATGCCGTCACCATCAGAGTCTGACATACCTTCATCTGCATCTGAGATCCCATCGTTATCTGAGTCTGCCACTGTACTTAATTCTGGTAACGCTTCCGTTATAAAGAATCGAGAAGTTTGGCTTGCTTCAAATAAGTCAGTTGTATCCGTTTCAACGACCTTGGCCACAACAGTGTGTGAGCCAACCCCTAATTGCTCAGGATTTATTTCAATGACTTCATGCATAGACGCTGAACCATTGAACACTTCTTCACCATCAATAGTAATTATTACATTATGAGATGAATCCATATCAGCATCGAAGATATCAAACGCAAGAAACGCTGAACTTACGCTTGATTCAACCACAGTGACTTTCTTGTCGTTAAACATCAAGCCTGTGGAAATTGAAGGTCGCGTATTTTGCTGAACGGTTAGGTTTACTTCATGTTTACCATTCGCAAAAACAGCTAAACCATTTTCATCTTCAATAGTAATAGCGTAATTCCCGTCATTAACGCCATCAAATTCTAGTGCTGTTGATAAGCCTTCATCAATTGATAACGTCCCCTCAACTAACACAGTATTGACTTGAATTAATTGATAAGAGAATGTCACCGGATAATCTACTGGCACGCCGGTTAAGTTCACATCAATCGCAAAATCTTCGCCGGTTTTGCTAAATGCGGTAGTCGCGGTCGTGGCTAGTGGATTAATCGCTAGCGGCAAAAACAGTGTTTGCTCAGAGCCAACTAAGTTAGTTAATACAATGCCTACATCCTGCAAACCAGATTGTTTTAACTCGCCATCAACTACAGATTTAAAACTAACAGTGGTCGGTATATTAGCAACATTGATTAACGTCGCTAACTTGTCAGTCACCTTAGTATCAATGCCCGTCGCATTCATTGAAATATTACCACCAGAACTTTCCACGGTGGCTTCAATTGCCGCTTTCGCTAACAATAAGTCGACATAGTCATCTTCACTATCGTCAACACCATCACGGTCAAGGTCATTTTCTCTGGTAACTGCAACTAATGGATTTGCGTCAACCGCATTTAATACACCATCTCCGTCAATGTCGGAATCAGTATTGTCACCAATTCCATCCATGTCAGTATCTGTGGATTCGGTAACATCATTAACAAACGCATCTACGGTTAAGTCAGTATCAATACCTGCAACTAATACATCTGGATAACCATCGCCATCCGTATCAATTGATGCTGCGGCGTCAAGTGGGAAGGCATCTGAGTTATCACCGACACCATCGAGGTCCACATCACTCCATTCCGCACTATTACCTAAGAATTGGTCTAATTCTTTACCACCTTGCGCAATTTCGTGGTCGTATCCGTCATGATAACTATCAGGATAGCCATCGCCATCGGCATCAACTGACGCACCAGAATATGCCGGGAATGCATCAGTATTATCACCAACACCATCACCGTCTGAATCTGTCCAGTTGACCCCGCCATCTGCAGGGAATTGATCTAATACTAACCCAGTTGTTGAATCCGCAGCTGTCGCCCCCTCATTCCATGCATCAGGGTAACCGTCACCGTCGTCCATAGATGCTGCTGCATCTAGTGGGAACGCATCAACAACTAAAGCCGTTTCGACACCCTCTACTAATACGTCTGGATAACCATCACCGTCTGTATCTGCTGATGCGGCTGCATCATTCGGGAAAGCATCGTATACATCTGCTACAGAATCACTATCAGAGTCCATAACGTCGCCAGATAACTTAAACAACTCATTACCTGTACTGCCGTTATTGGCGTACATTAATAATTCATTGTTCACTGACGCGATAAACGAAGGTGAAGCTGAAGCCCCTACGCGTAAATTCGTTACAATTCGCGGCGCATTGACACCATCATAAACAAACAGCTCGTTGTAATAACCAAACGTTGGATCATCATGCTCTTTGTATTCAGCACCGTCATACCCTTGGAAATACAGCTTGT
>NZ_JAUORW010000017.1:0-106894 GCF_030548245.1 Psychrosphaera sp. 1_MG-2023 | reverse complement strand
TTCCTGTTTTTGTTGTCAACGTTTTATTTAAATCTTTTTGAAAGTTTTTTCAAACTTCCTAGTCGATTTAGACGCCATTCCTGCTACTAAACATATTGTTTTGAGCGGTTGATGTCTCCCTGACAACGAGGACGCATTATAGAGATCATTTTTAAAGGTGCAACTACTTTTTACAAAAAAGATCGCAACCGAACAAAGAACAACCAACTCGGCGCTGAGATGCTTGTTATATGGGGTTTTCTGGATCCTAATATTTTCTAGCTGCCACTAAATAATGCTAGTGTTCTAGGATCTAACAGTAGAAAGTTAAAATTATTTCAGTAGTTAGTACGATATATATAGATAGATAAGTGTAGAAAATGAGCGTTAATATAGAAAGGTTGAGTAAGAACTCTAAAAGCAGATGTTTATATAAAAGAGAATAAGGATCTTCAGACAAAAAAATGCCGGGTAAACCCGGCATTCGTTTTTATTCTTCAGTAGCTTCAACTACATCAGCACTTTCATCAAGTTCTGGTCTACCGACCAGTTCAATGTAAGCCATAGGTGCTTTATCACCAGTACGGTAGCCGCACTTAATGATACGAGTATAGCCACCTGGGCGTTCACTGTAACGTTGACCTAAATCACTAAATAACTTACCAACTACTTCAGCATCACGCGTTCTAGCGAATGCCAAGCGGCGGTTAGAAACGCTGTCTGATTTAGCCATTGTGATCAATGGTTCAATAACACGACGTAACTCTTTAGCTTTAGGCAAAGTTGTTTTGATGATTTCATGCTTCACCAAAGAACCCGCCATATTACGGAACATCGCTTGACGATGACTGCTGTTGCGGTTTAATTGACGACCACTCTTACGATGGCGCATGAGCTTTTCCTTCTAACTATTCGTTGACAGATTTAGTCGTTATCTAACAGACTAGCCGGTGGCCAGTTTTCTAGGCGCATGCCTAGAGATAAACCACGAGACGCCAAAACGTCTTTGATTTCTGTTAGCGACTTCTTACCAAGGTTAGGTGTTTTAAGTAACTCAACCTCAGTGCGTTGTACTAAATCACCGATATATTGAACTTGTTCCGCTTTCAAACAGTTTGCAGAGCGAACTGTTAGTTCTAAGTCGTCCACTGGACGAAGTAGAATTGGATCAAATTCCGGCTTCTCTTCTTCTTGTTGAACTTCAGTAACGTCACGTAAATCTACGAACGCTTCTAATTGCTCTGCAAGAATAGTAGATGAACGACGGATTGCCTCTTCAGGATCCAAAGTGCCGTTCGTTTCCATATCGATAATTAACTTATCTAAATCTGTACGCTGTTCAACACGTGCACTCTCAACATTGTAAGCTATACGCTCCACAGGGCTAAAAGATGCATCTAATAACAAACGACCGATTGGACGATCTTCTTCGTCGGAGGACACTCGCGCAGAAGCTGGTACATAGCCACGGCCACGCTCAACTGTTACACGCATTGAAATTTCAGAGCTTTCACTCGTCAAATTACAAATGATGTGCTCAGGGTTGATGATTTCTATATCACCATCGTGCTGAAAATCAGCAGCTGTAACAGGGCCGACACCTGACTTATTTAAAGTCAAAGTAACACCGTCCTTACCCTCAACGCGTACTGCCAAACCTTTAAGGTTTAACAATATTTCTATCACATCTTCCTGTACACCCTCTTTTGCACTGTATTCGTGCTGCACGCCGTCGATTTCTACTTCGGTTACGGCACAACCAGGCATGGATGACAACAAGATTCTACGCAACGCATTACCTAAAGTATGACCGAAACCACGTTCTAGCGGCTCCAACGTTACTTTAGCTCGAGTTGGACTTACTTGTTCAATGTCTACAAGCCTTGGCTTAAGGAATTCAGTTACAGACCCCTGCATTTTATATCCTCTTAGTTTTCAACTTTACTTAGAGTAAAGTTCAACAATTAACTGTTCGTTAATCTCGGCAGACAAATCAGAACGCTCTGGGTGAGATTTATACACACCAGACATTTCTTTATTATCTACGTCAATCCAAGTCGGTTTTTCACGCTGTTCAGCTAACTCTAATGCTGCAGCTATACGACCTTGCTTCTTCGATTTTTCACGAATTGCAACGACATCAGCAGCATTTACTTTGTAGGAAGGAACATTCACTACTTGACCGTTAACTACAATTGACTTGTGGCTAACTAGCTGACGAGCTTCCGCACGAGTACTTGCGTAACCCATACGATAAACAACGTTATCTAAACGACTTTCTAAAAGTGTTAAAAGGTTTTCACCAGTATTACCTTTAAGACGAGCCGCTTCTTTGTAGTAGTTACGGAATTGTTTTTCTAGAATTCCATAAATACGACGAACTTTTTGTTTCTCACGAAGCTGCAAACCGTAGTCAGACAAACGTGGCTTGCGCGCACCGTGCTGACCTGGAGCAGTATCGATTTTACATTTAGTTTCGATCGCACGTACACCGCTTTTAAGGAACAAATCTGTTCCTTCGCGACGACTAAGCTTTAGCTTTGGACCCAAATATCTTGCCATGATCTTTCTCCACTAAGCGTCGTTATACACGACGTTTTTTAGGCGGACGACAACCGTTATGAGGAATAGGTGTAACGTCAGTGATGTTTGTGATCTTATAACCCACAGCATTTAATGCGCGGATTGCAGATTCACGACCTGGGCCTGGGCCCTTGACGAATACTTCAATATTCTTCAAACCGTACTCTTTTGCAGCTTCACCTGCACGTTCTGCAGCTACCTGAGCAGCGAATGGAGTAGATTTACGTGAACCACGGAAACCTGAACCACCTGCCGTAGCCCAAGACAACGCATTGCCTTGACGGTCAGTTAACGTAACGATTGTGTTGTTGAAAGATGCATGGATATGAGCCATACCATCAGCAACCTGCTTTTTTACCTTTTTACGTGAACGAGTTGGAGCTTTTGCCATATCTTGCTACCTCGCCTTATTTCGAAATAGGTTTACGTGGACCTTTACGGGTGCGCGCATTTGTTTTAGTGCGCTGACCACGTAAAGGAAGACTGCGACGGTGGCGTAAACCACGGTAACAACCCAAATCCATTAAACGCTTAATGTTAAGTGTAACTTCACGGCGAAGGTCACCTTCTACGGTAAACTTGCCAACTTCTTCACGTAATTTATCTAAATCTGCTTCAGATAAAGTTCCGATTTTCGTAACTTCTGCGATACCAGTAGCTGCGCAAATTGCTTGTGCGCGAGTCTTGCCGATACCGTAAATCGCTGTTAAAGCGATAACAGAATGTTTACGATCGGAAATGTTAATGCCAGCGATACGGGCCACTAACACATCTCCTTAATTTATGGGTCGGTCGAAAAGCCCGTTAGGATACTCGACGTATGACCATTTGTAAATGTGGGCGAGACTATTATTAATCCCGCCCGCCTTTTTTATGTCGTATTAACCCTGGCGCTGTTTATGCTTAGGGTCTGTACAGATCACGCGAACAACACCTGAACGCTTGATTACTTTACAGTTACGACAAATCTTCTTAACGGAAGCACGTACTTTCATTGCTTTTACTCCGCAATCAACGGCTATAGCCTTTCAGGTTAGCTTTATCAATCGCTTTACCTGCAAGGTTCGCCTTTTTAAGAACAGATTCATACTGATGAGACATCAACAGTGTTTGAACCTGAGCCATAAAGTCCATGACAACAACAACGATAATCAATAACGATGTGCCACCAAAATAAAACTGAACATTCCATGCAATCATCATAAATTCAGGGACTAAACATACAAACGTAATGTATAGCGCACCTGCAAGAGTCAAACGTGTCATTACTTTATCTACGTATCTCGACGTTTGTTCTCCCGGACGAATACCAGGAATAAATGCACCTGAGCGCTTTAAGTTATCAGCTGTTTCACGTGGGTTAAAAACCAACGCTGTGTAGAAGAAACAGAAGAATATTATAGCAGCCGCGTACAACATAACATATAGGGGTTGCCCCGGTGATAAAGTTAAAGACACTTGTTGTAGAAAATCTGCAACAGCCCCTTCACCTGTACCAAACCATGCCGCAATTGTACTAGGAAACATGATAATACTACCAGCAAATATTGGTGGTATTACGCCAGCCATATTTACCTTAAGTGGTAAATGTGAGCTTTGTGCTTGAAACACTTGGCGTCCCTGTTGGCGTTTAGCGTAGTTAACAACGATACGTCGCTGACCACGTTCTACGAACACAACAAAGTATGTTACTGCAAATACAATTAGTGCAATCAATAACAACAAGATTAAGTGAATCTCGCCTTGACGAGCTTGCTCTGCTGTTTGTCCAATTGCTGACGGTAAACCCGCTACGATACCTGTAAATATAAGTATAGAAATACCATTACCGATACCACGTTCAGTTATTTGCTCACCTAACCACATCAAAAACATGGTACCGGTAACCAAACTTACTACAGCTGTAAAATAGAACCCTGGACCTGGATTAATTACCAAGCCAGACATCATATTTGGCAAACTTGTAGCAATACCAAACGACTGGAATGTCGCCAGTACAAGCGTGAAGTAGCGCGTGTATTGACTGATTTTCTTACGACCAGTCTCACCTTCTTTCTTTAGCTCAGCTAAAGTCGGGTGCATTACCGTTAACAACTGCATAATAATTGATGCAGTTATGTACGGCATAATACCTAGCGCTAATACCGAAGCTCGCTCAAGCGCGCCACCGGAGAACATGTTAAACATTTCTACGATGGTACCCTTTTGCTGCTCGAATAAATCAGCTAGTACTGCGGCATCTATCCCAGGAATTGGAACAAATGAACCCAATCTGAAAACAATGATTGCGCCCAATACAAACCATAAGCGTTGTTTCAATTCGGCAAAGCCGCCTTGACCGCTTTGTAGGTCTAATCCTGGTTTAGCCATAATATACTATCCTTATTCTACTTTTCCGCCAGCTGCTAAAATAGCTTCTTCAGCGCCTTTAGTAACACGTAGACCAGCTACAGTTACTGAACGAGCGATTTCACCAGATTTAACAACTTTAACGTAAAGCATGCCTTTTTTCACAAGACCGGCGGCTTTTAACGTTTCTAAAGAAACGATATCACCATCGACTTTTGCGATTTCTGACAATGTTACTTCATCAGTTACTAACGACTTGCGTGAAGTGAAACCGAATTTCGGTAACCTACGTTGTAAAGGCATTTGACCGCCTTCAAAACCTGGTCTTACACTTCCGCCCGAACGAGCTTTCTGACCTTTGTGTCCACGACCACCAGTTTTGCCTGTGCCAGAACCGATACCGCGACCTACGCGTTTCTTATCTGACTTAGCGCCTGATGCTGGAGATAGAGTATTCAAATGCATTAGATTACCCCTCCACTTTAACCATGTATTGAACTTGGTTTACCATACCACGCACACATGCAGTGTCTTCCAACTCTACTGTGTGATTGATACGGCGTAATCCCAAGCCACGTAATGTAGCTTTATGCTTCGGTAGACGACCGATAGAGCTACGTGTTTGTGTTACTTTAATCGTTTTCTTAGCCATGGTGTATTACCCCAAGATCTCACCAACGTTCAAGCCACGTTTTGCCGCAACTTGTTCAGGAGATTTCATTCCTGCAAGTGCGTCAACGGTAGCTCTAACAACGTTGATTGGGTTGGTTGAACCGTAACATTTAGAAAGTACGTTTTGTACACCTGCTACTTCTAGCACTGCACGCATTGCACCACCTGCGATGATACCCGTACCTTCTGAAGCTGGTTGCATATAAACTTTAGAACCAGAGTGACGACCCTTAATAGGGTGTTGCAATGTTCCATTGTTCAAATCTACGCTAACCATGTTACGACGCGCTTTTTCCATTGCTTTTTGAATAGCAGCTGGAACTTCACGCGCTTTACCATAACCAAAACCTACACGGCCGTTTTTATCACCAACAACAGTTAAAGCAGTGAACGAGAATATACGACCACCCTTAACTACTTTTGATACACGGTTAACCGCAATAAGTTTCTCTTCGAATTCAGTTTGAGTCTGTTTTGCTTCTACATTCGACATGCGCTACTCCTAGAACTGAAGTCCGGCTTCGCGAGCAGCGTCTGCCAACGCTTTAACACGGCCGTGATATTTAAAACCGCTACGGTCGAATGAAACTTTCGCTACACCATTCTTAACCGCACGTTCTGCTACTGCTTTACCAACCGCAGCCGCAGCTTCAACGTTACCTGTAGAAGCAACCGCAGAGCGGATGTCTTTTTCTACAGTGGATGCCGCCGCTAACACCTTACCTTCAGGAGAAATTACCTGAGCGTAAGCGTGACGAGGCGTACGGTGCATTACTAAACGAGTAACACCGTTTTCAATATACGTTCTGCGAGCGCGCTTGGCACGACGTAAACGAGCTGATTTCTTATCCATCGTCTTACCTTACTTTTTCTTAGCCTCTTTGCGACGAACGTTCTCATCGCTATAACGAATACCTTTGCCTTTATACGGCTCTGGTTCACGATATTTGCGAATGTTCGCTGCAACTTGACCAACTAGATGTTTGCTAGCGCCCTTAACCACAATTTCAGTTTGGCTAGGAGCTTCGACAGTAACGCCTGTAGGCACTTCGAAATTTACTGGGTGAGAAAAACCAAGTGATAAGTTAAGTACGTTGCCTTTAACAGCTGCACGGTAACCAACACCATTTAAAATAAGTTTTTTCTCAAAACCATCAGCAACACCAACAACCATGTTGTTGATATTCGCACGAGCTGTACCAGCTTGTGCCCACGCATCAGGAAAACCTTCACGTGGTAGAGTGCTTACTACGTTGTCGTTAACAACAACTTCAACGGCGGCGTTAACACTAATTGCTAACTCGCCTACTTTACCTTTAACTTTGACGTCCTGACCTGAAACAGAAATTTCAACACCGGCCGGTACGTTAATAGGTGCTTTTGCTACACGAGACATATTAGACTCTCCTATTAAGCTACGTAGCCGATGATTTCTCCGCCAATGCCCGCTTTGCGTGCAGCACGGTCAGTCATCAAACCTTTTGATGTAGATATGATAGCTACGCCCAATCCACCCATAACTTTAGGTAGGTTGTCAGTCTTCTTATAAATACGAAGACCAGGACGGCTAACTCGTTTAATTGTTTCAATTACAGATTTACCTTCGAAATATTTCAAAGTAACGCTTAATTCTTTCTTAACGTCACCTGAAACTTCGTAATCAGTAATGAAACCTTCATTCTTAAGAAGCTCAGCAATAGCTGTCTTAACTTTAGAAGAAGGCATTGTTACGTCGACCTTATTTGACATTTGGCCGTTACGTACGCGGGTGAACATATCCGCGATAGGATCTTGCATGCTCATCTTTCAATACTCCCAGATTCTTACCAAGAAGCCTTTTTAAGGCCTGGAACTTCACCACGCATAGCTGATTCACGTAATTTAATACGGCTTAAGCCGAATTTACGTAAAAAGCCATGAGGACGGCCAGTCACTGCACAACGGTTACGTTGGCGCGAAGGGCTTGAATCACGAGGAAGCTCTTGAAGTTTAAGCACTGCAGCCCAACGATCTTCATCAGACGTGTTAACGTCTTTGATGATTGCTTTAAGCTCAGAACGTTTAGACGCAAATTTTTCAACTAATTTAGCACGTTTTACGTCGCGCGCTTTCATTGAATTTTTAGCCATTACTCTACACCTTATCCTTTAAATGGGAAGTTGAAAGCAGCTAACAAAGCGTGACCTTCCTCATTCGTTTTTGCCGAAGTAGTAATAGTGATATCTAAACCACGTACCTTGTCTACTTTGTCAAAATCGATTTCAGGGAAGATAATTTGTTCGCGTACGCCCATGCTATAGTTACCGCGACCGTCAAATGACTTAGGATTTAAGCCACGGAAGTCACGAACACGAGGTAGAGCGATAGTAATTAAGCGCTCTAAAAAGTCCCACATACGCTCACCGCGTAGAGTTACCTTGGCACCGATCGGGTATCCTTCACGGATTTTGAAGCCTGCAACAGACTTACGAGCACGAGTAACAACAGCCTTCTGACCGGCAATAGATTCCATGTCAGATGTTGCTGATTCAAGTACTTTTTTGTCCGCTAGAGCTTCACCCAGACCCATGTTCAAGGTAATTTTCTCAAGTCGAGGGACTTGCATGACAGATGTGTAGCCGAACTGTTTCATCAATTCAGGCACTACGCTGTCTTTAAAAGTATCATGCAGTTTCGCCACGTTATACTCCAAGATTAGATAGTTTTATTATTAGATTTGAAGAAACGAACTTTTTTGCCGTCTTCAAATTTAAAACCTACACGATCTGCTTTTCCAGTTTCTGGATTAACAATCGCTACATTTGAAACGTTTACAGAAGCTTCCTTCTCAATGATCCCACCAGGCTGCTGTAACTGTGGTACAGGCTTAGTGTGCTTCTTGATTAGGTTAATTCCTTCAACGATTACTCGTTCAGTACCAGCGATAACTTGTAAAACTTTACCAGTCTTACCTTTATCTTTGCCAGTAATTACGATGACTTCATCATCACGACGAATTTTGCTTGCCATTTTCAGCTCCTTAAATTACTTCAGGTGCCAAAGATACAATCTTCATGAACTTTTCACTACGCAATTCACGAGTTACTGGGCCGAAGATACGAGTACCAATTGGCTGCAAGTTGGCGTTCAATATAACAGCTGCATTACTATCGAAACGGATGGCTTGACCATCTGGACGACGAACCGCTGACTTAGTGCGAACTACCACCGCGTTTAGGACATCACCTTTCTTAACTTTACCGCGAGGAATTGCTTCCTTCACAGAAACTTTAATGATGTCGCCTATACGGGCATAACGTCGGTGAGAGCCACCTAGAACCTTAATACACTGTACGCGACGAGCGCCTGAATTATCAGCCACGTCTAACGTAGTTTGCATCTGGATCATGTTTAGTGCTCCACTATTAAATTTACTTCATATGCCCTTTCGGACAAGCTACTTTCAAGACGTTCAAGATACACAAGAACAATCTACCCCCTAAAAGGGCGCGCAAGTGTAACTGAACAGGACACTGAATACAACCTAAGATTAAAAAATGTTCAATGAATAAACAAATTAGTCTTAAAGGCTTAATACACGCCATATCTCTAGTTAGTTTTAGAAGCAAAATGATTAAAATATTAAAGGGATAAAAAAACCGGAGCCTAAGCTCCGGTTTTTAAACAAAAGGCTTTAATTAATTAAAGTTCTTTAGCTTTTACGATTACGTCTACTAATGTCCAAGTTTTTAACTTAGAAATCGGAGCGCATTCACGGATTGTAACCGTGTCACCAATATCACACTGGTTTGTTTCGTCATGTGCATGCAACTTAGTTGTACGCTTAACGAATTTACCATAGATAGGGTGTTTAACCTTACGTTCGATAGAAACAACGATAGATTTCTCTGCCTTGTTGCTAACTACGCGGCCTTGTAATGTACGGATAATATCGCTCATTACGCACCTGCCTTAGTTTGTGTAATTACTGTTTTCACACGTGCTATGTTGCGACGTACTTCTTTCAGTAAGTGAGTTTGAGCTAGTTGACCTGATGAATGTTGCATGCGCAAATTGAATTGCTCACGTAACAAACCTAGTAGTTCAGCTTTAAGCTCTTCTACGCTTTTATCTTTAAGTTCGCTAGCTTTCATTACATCACCGTTCTAGTTACAAAAGTGGTTTTGAATGGAAGTTTACGAGCAGCTAGGCGGAATGCTTCACGCGCTAACTCTTCGGCTACACCATCCATCTCGTATAACATTTTACCAGGTTGAATTTCTGCAACCCAATATTCAACGTTACCCTTACCTTTACCTTGACGAACTTCTAACGGCTTAGCTGTTATTGGTTTGTCAGGGAAAACGCGGATCCAAATTTGACCTTGACGTTTCACGGCACGAGTCATCGCACGACGAGCTGCCTCAATTTGGCGAGCAGTCATACGACCACGACCAGTAGCTTTAAGACCGAAAGTACCAAAGCTAACCTTGTTACCGTTCAGTGCTAGTCCGCGGTTGCGGCCTTTATGCTGCTTACGGAATTTTGTACGTTTTGGTTGTAACATCGTCTACTCCCTACTTAGCTTTCTGGCTACGACGTTTCTTCGCTGGTTTAGGTTGTTTTGGTTCTTCTTGAGAGATAGAACCGAAACCACCAAGTACTTCACCTTTAAAGATCCATACCTTAACACCGATGATGCCGTAAGTAGTTAATGCTTCAGAAGTAGCATAGTCGATGTCAGCACGTAAAGTGTGTAGTGGAACACGACCTTCACGATACCACTCAGAACGTGCAATTTCTGCTCCGCCTAAACGACCGCTTACTTCAACTTTGATACCCTTTGCTCCAACACGCATTGCGTTTTGAACTGCGCGCTTCATAGCACGACGGAACATAACACGACGCTCAAGCTGGCTAGAAATGCTATCAGCTACAAGCTGCGCATCTAACTCAGGTTTGCGGATTTCCGCAATGTTGATTTGAGCAGGGACACCAGTCAATTTCGCAACTACATTACGTAGCTTCTCAACATCTGCGCCTTTCTTACCGATTACAACACCCGGACGAGCCGTGTGAATTGTTACTTTAATCGATTTTGCAGGACGCTCAATTGTGATTTTTGAAACTGAAGCGTTCTTTAATTCTTTAGTCAAGTATTGGCGTACTTTAATATCGCCGTTTAGTTGACCTGCGTATTCTTTCGTATTCGCGTACCAGGTAGCAACCCATGGTTTAGTGATACCTAGGCGAATCCCCGTTGGATGTACTTTTTGACCCATTAGTTAATCTCCTAGTCCGCAACTACTACAGTTATGTGTGAAGAACGTTTTAAAACGCGATCTGCACGACCTTTCGCACGAGTCTTAATGCGCTTCATTGTTGGACCTACGTCCACCAAAATTTTAGCAACTTTAAGTTCGTCGATGTCTGCGCCTTCATTATGTTCGGCGTTTGCAATCGCTGATTCCAATACTTTCTTAACCAAAACAGCAGCTTTTTTGTTGCTGAAAGTTAATACGTCGAGTGCCTTGTCGACTGGTAGACCACGGATCTGGTCAGCTACCAAGCGAGCCTTCTGTGGAGAAGTGCGGGCAAAACGATGTTTAGCTAATGCTTCCATTTTTTACTCCTTACTTCTTCTTAGCTTTCTTGTCAGCCGCGTGACCGCGGTATGTACGAGTCGGTGCAAATTCACCCAGTTTATGGCCAACCATTTCGTCAGATACATACACTGGAACGTGTTGACGACCATTATGAACAGCAATGGTCAATCCAATCATATCTGGAATGATCATTGAGCGACGAGACCAAGTCTTTATAGGCTTCTTGTTCCCGCTTTCCAAAGCTGCTTCGACCTTCTTCAGCAAGTGCAGGTCTATAAAAGGACCTTTCTTGAGAGAGCGTGGCATGGTATTACCTCACTAATTATTTATTACGACGGCGAACAATATACTTGTCCGTGCGTTTGTTCTTACGAGTCTTAGCACCTTTAGTCGGTTTACCCCATGGAGTAACCGGGTGACGACCACCTGAAGTACGACCTTCACCACCACCGTGTGGGTGATCTACCGGGTTCATTACGACACCACGGACAGTCGGACGGATACCGCGCCAACGGCTTGCACCAGCTTTACCAAGCTGACGAAGCATATGTTCAGCGTTACCCACTTCACCTAGAGTCGCACGACAATCAGATAGTACTTTACGCATTTCGCCTGAACGAAGACGTAGAGTTACATATTGACCATCACGAGCCAAGATTTGTACGTATGCACCAGCAGAACGTGCCATTTGAGCGCCTTTACCAGGCTTAAGCTCAACATTGTGCACTGTGCTACCTACTGGCATATTACGCATAGGCATAGAGTTACCAGCTTTGATTGGTGCGTTTATACCAGACATTACCTGGTCACCAGCTTTAAGACCTTTAGGCGCTATGATGTACTTACGTTCACCATCGGCATAAAGAACTAAAGCGATGTTAGCACTACGATTTGGATCGTATTCTAAACGCTCAACTGTAGCAGGGATACCATCTTTGTTACGTTTGAAGTCAACTAAACGGTAGTGTTGTTTATGACCACCACCGATATGACGTACAGTAATGCGACCGTTGTTATTACGACCACCAGATTTAGATTTTTTCTCTAAAAGCGGTGCGTACGGTGCGCCTTTATGTAGGTCAGTGTTAACAACTTTCGTTACATGACGACGACCTGGAGAAGTTGGTTTACATTTTACTAAAGCCATTTTTCAATTCTCCAATTACTCTGCAGCTGCTTCTTCAACGTCTAAAGTTTGACCTTCAACAAGAGTCACGTAAGCTTTTTTCCAATTCTTACGACGGCCCATGCGAGCGCCTGTGCGCTTGGCTTTACCTTTAACGTTTAAAGAGTTAACTTTTTTAACTTCAACTTCGAAAAGTTTCTCAACCGCTGCTTTGATTTCTTCTTTAGTCGCATCTACTGCAACTTTGAAAACCAAAGTATTGTTAGCTTCTTGTGCCAAAGTACTCTTTTCAGAGATATGTGGAGCTACCAAAACTTTTAACAAACGTTCTTCGCTTATCATGCTAGCATCTCCTCAATTTGTTTAACTGCAGCAGCAGTTACCAATACTTTGTCAAAAGCGATTAAACTAACTGGGTCGATAGTTGCCACGTCACGTACGTCAACTTTATATAAGTTGCGTGCTGACAAGAACAAGTTCTCTGAAACTTCTTCAGTTATGATTAACACATCTTTTAAGCTCATTTCGTTCAACTTAGCTGCTAGCGCTTTAGTCTTAGGAGTTTCAACTTCAAAGTTGTCAACTACTACGAAACGTTCTTGGCGAACAAGTTCAGAAAGGATGCTTTGAATAGCACCACGATACATTTTCTTGTTCACTTTTTGTGAGTGATCTTGTGGTTTGGCTGCGAATGTTACGCCACCTGAACGCCAAATTGGAGAACGAATAGTACCAGCACGGGCACGACCTGTTCCTTTTTGACGCCATGGTTTTTTACCACCACCGCTAACTTCTGAGCGAGTTTTTTGAGCTCTAGAACCCTGGCGAGCGCCTGCAGCGTATGCAGTAACTACCTGGTGAACTAATGCTTCATTAAACTCACGGCCGAAAGTAGCTTCTGAAACTTCAACAGCGCCGTTTGCGCCTGCAAAATCTAATTTCATCACTAATCTCCGGTTTACGCTTTAACAGCAGGTTTAACTACGACGTTTCCGCCAATTGCACCTGGTACAGCGCCTTTTACTAGAAGTAAGTTACGCTCTGCGTCTACACGAACAACTTCAAGATTCTGAGTTGTAGTGCGTACGTTACCCATTTGGCCGGCCATCTTCTTACCTTTAAATACACGTCCTGGAGTTTGGTTTTGACCAATTGAACCCGGAGCACGGTGAGAAAGAGAGTTACCATGAGTCGCGTCTTGCATGCTGAAATTCCAGCGCTTAACACCACCTTGGAAACCTTTACCTTTAGATGTGCCTGTAACGTCAACTAACTTAGTGTCGTTAAATACTTCTACAGTAATTTCGTTACCAACTTCGATACCGTTACCTTCATCTGCAGCTAAGCGGAATTCCCATAAACCACGACCAGCTTCGACACCTGCTTTCGCATAGTGACCAGCATCTGCCTTGTTTACGCGGCTCGCTTTTTTATCGCCTGCAGTTACCTGAAGAGCACGGTAACCGTCGGTTTCTTCGTCACGGATTTGAGTAACACGATTAGGTGTTGCTTCAATTACCGTAACTGGTACAGATACGCCATCTTCTGTGAAGATACGTGTCATGCCCACTTTACGTCCGACTAGACCTATAGTCATTTTGAAACCCCCGATTAACCCAGACTTATCTGAACATCTACACCAGCAGCAAGATCTAAGCGCATAAGTGCGTCAACAGTTTTTTCTGTTGGCTCAACTATGTCGATTAGACGTTTGTGCGTACGAATTTCATATTGGTCACGCGCATCTTTGTTTACATGCGGGGATACCAATATAGTGAAGCGTTCTTTACGAGTTGGCAGTGGAATTGGACCACGAACCTGCGCGCCTGTACGCTTAGCCGTTTCAACGATTTCTTGTGTTGACGTATCGATTAATCGATGGTCAAACGCTTTCAATCGTATACGAATACGTTGACTATTCATTTTAAACCTCAAAAAAAGAGCATTTTAGAAAGAGCATAAAAAAACACGCATCACCTCTCCTTATAAGAGAAATAAGCGTTTTTCTTTATATATTAATTGGACTCCATATCGGAGCCCCTGTATATGGTTAGCCAATTGCTAACCTACCAAGCTAATGAAAGAACATATAAAATTATTAGCTTGCCCAAAAATTAATTGTACCGAGATACAAAATGGGAGTGCGCATTCTATAGAGTCTGACTATAAATGCAACAATTTATTTACATAAATTGTATTTTATCTGCCGTATTGGGATTAAGTCACTACGCATACGTATGCCTGTTCCATCCAATAAGCTTTTCAGACACTCTTATCTACATTATATCGGCATACGCATGGTCATTATGGTTAAATTATTTAAAGCACTTTTACTGGTTACCTTGTTAGGTTTATGGAGTCTCCCCGCGTTCTCAACGTCCGTCAACGTGATGGGTCCTTTATGGTTAGACACACAAGCTCAATGGCGTGATTTTAAAAATGACCTTCAAACTGCGAAAAAGATGGGCATAGAAGCAGTCACCGTCGATGTTTGGTGGGGAGCAGTTGAAAACGAAGGCGACCAGATGTTCGACTGGTCTTATTATGACAACATCTTTTCCGCCATTACCTCAGCAGGATTGCAGATCATACCAATTATGTCCTTCCATCAGTGTGGCGGAAATGTCGGTGACAGTTGCGACGTACCTATCCCTAATTGGATTTGGCAACATTATACTAACGAAAACACGGGACAATCGGAGCACCTGAAAGCTCAGACTTTAAAGCCGACTGACCTCATGTATAAAAGTGAACAAGGAAACTATTCAAATGAGTATGTTTCACTTTGGGCTGACAACCTCGTAATTCCGCAATACATTGAGTTTATGTCAGCGTTTGAATCACATTATGCGCACATGGCTGTTAACTTTGATGAACTCAATATAAGCATGGGACCAGCGGGTGAACTTAGATACCCTTCATATAATAGCCATGATACCAATACCGGTTATCCAACTCGGGGGGCATTTCAGTCATTTGGTCTGTTAGCTATTAGCGACTTTCAACAGTCCATACTTAGTAAATACCAAAGTTTGTCTAATATAAATAAAGCTTGGCAGACCTCGTATACGGCACTGGAACAAATTGAGTTACCTAAGCACATGGATACGTTTGTTACGACCGGTCAACACCTTAATTCAACATACGGCTTGGATATATTGGATTGGTATCATCAGTCCCTAATGAAACACGGCGACCGATTAATAACTGCAGCACAGCGTGGCTTCTCAAAAGCATTTAAAAATATCGACTTAGGTTATAAGGTCCCTGGCATCCATTGGTTAATGGCTGCCCCTTCACATTTGGCTCGAGCTGCTGAATTATCGGCTGGGGTTATATCAGCCGAGTTTAGAAGCAAACTAAATAATAAAGGTGTTGGTCATGGTTATAAAGCTGCCATTGGTCTAGCTGCAAAACATTCAACGACTGAACGCCAAGTCATTTTGCACTTCACCTGTTTAGAAATGTCTGACAACCCAGTATCCCATTCCTTTTCATTGGCTAAGACGCTTGTTAGCTGGGTCGGAAAAGAGGCAAAAAGGCAAGGTGTCACGGTGAAAGGAGAAAATGCGTTGGCTGCAGGCACATCATCACAGACGGGGTGGAACAATATTACCGATGCGTTAATGAATGACGGGTATGGCGGAATAACCATCCTTAGATTAAACGATGTTGTAAACGGTCTTGCAAACACTCAATACCCAAAACTTATTAATAAGCTGAATGACTGATTTAGTGAATTATTGCGAGCGCTGTCCATTTCGTCAATAATGGCGAAACACTACTATTTATTACAGGGATTGTTCATGCCTAGAATTGGATTTTTATTTGTCGCCTTTTTAATGTCAACCGGCGCTCTGGCTGCAGAAGATAACGCGTTAAAGCGCAGTTTTAATATCGCCTATGATGCGTTTAAAAATGCGCTTGAATCTGAAGATATTGAGTTAACCATTCGTACTGGCCTTAACGCCTATAACACCGGAAAGCGCTTATTTGGTTCAAATAGTGTAAATACTGCAAATTTGGCGTCCAATTTGGCAACCGCCTATATAGATAATAAGGAATTCAAACTCGCAAATGACCTTTTGCTTCCTTATATAGATGTTTATTTAGAAGAGTATAAAGAAGACAGCCTTGCAATCGTTGACCTTTACATATTAGTTGCTAAGTCATATCAGCGGAAAAGCAAAAATAAACAAATAAAGTATTACCAAAATGCACTATCTTTATTGGATAGCCATAAAGATTCTAAACCTTTACTTGTGGCAAATATTCAAGCGGATATTGGCGCCGAATTACTCTCTTTAGGTTCGCCAAAAAGCAGAGTCCTTATCGAAGCAAATGACTATTTGAGTAAACACTTGCCTGCGAATGAAAGACAACTTGTATATTCTAATTATTACACCGGAAACTACTATATTGCGACGGGGAAAACTGACAAAGCCATAGCAATGTTATCAAAAAACTTAGATGTTTTTTACAATCTAGATGGCCCGACTCACCCTTTAGAACTGACCACCCATGCTGTTTTAGTTAAAGCATATGAGAAAATTGGTGAAAGTGATCAGGCGACTAATCATTGTAAAGCCATTGGCCAAATGACGCCTTGGGATGATAACCAGTTGCCAAAGCCACTTTACCGAACGCAACCTCAATACCCTCAGTCAGCAGTGCGCTCTCGTAAAGATGGCTACGCTATTGTCGAGTTTGTGATAGATGCAAATGGCTTTGTAAAAGACCCTATTTCGACGGAATATGGCGGCAGTAAAAAATTCCAAAGGGCAGCAATCGACGCAGTTGAGAATTGGCGATACGCCCCTAAATTTGAAAACGGCGAGCCTGTCGAAGCAACTTCAAGGGTACAACTCGATTTTAAAATTGGACGTTAATAGCGTTCAAACGTTATTAATTAGCTTAGGTGACTATTGATATTCACGAGTCGCCTAATAAGTCGTTATGAATAAAGATGGCGATCTATTTGATATTTCTTCATTTTCGAAGCCAATGTCGTCGGTTTTAAACCTAATAATTCTGCAGCGCCGTTATCGCCATATATTTTGCCCGCGCTTTGACTAAGTGCTTTCTCAATATTCAATTTTTCCATTTCCTTATGCTGTAGCGCATTGACAATGTTAGGCAGCGACAGTGCGGTTTTAGCTACGCTTCTTGATGTTGGCTCTTGGCTTAAAAATTCAAAATTTAACTTATCACTCACTGCGAGTATCACCTGCCGCTCTATTATATTTTCAAGCTCACGAATATTGCCAGGCCAATTATATTGTTCAACGTGCTGCATCTGAGCGAGTGAAACTTTTAATGTTGGTTTGTTAAATCGACGACAGGCCTTACGTACAAAGTGTTTAACCAATAATCCCAAATCGCCACGACGCTCTCTTAATGGCGGAGAATTAAGTGGAAATACGTTAAGTCGAAAATACAGATCTTCACGAAATTTATTTTCAGCAACAAGCTGTTTTAGGTCTTTGTTTGTTGCGGCGATAACCCGTACATCCACTTTGCGAGTGGTAGACTCGCCAACCCGTTCAAATTGTTGTTCCTGCAAAACCCGCAATAGTTTACTTTGAAGCTGTAGCGGAATTTCACCAACTTCATCTAGAAAAATTGTCGCACCATCGGCTAGTTGAAACCGTCCTAATCGATCGGATACCGCGCCTGAAAACGCGCCTTTTACATGCCCAAAAAATTCACTTTCAAACAGTTCCGCTGGAATAGCAGCACAGTTAACCCGGATTAGTGGCCTTGCTTTTCTTTGGCTAACTTCGTGTATGGCTCGGGCAATTAACTCTTTACCTGTACCTGACTCACCGGTTATGAGTACATTTGCATCCGTCGGTCCTACAAGTTCGATTTGATGCACCATATGTTTAACTTGAGAACTGTTACCAATGATTTGGTGATGGTTAAAGTCTGCATTTAGCTCTTCTTTTAGATACGCATTTTCCATTTCCAAGCGCGCTTTTAATGAGTCCACTTGTTCCAATGCATTGCGCAGTTCAGACTCGGTCTTTTTGCGCTGGGTAATATCACGAAAAACCACTACCGCACCAACTAAAATACCGTTTTCAGTTACAGGAGTACTCATGTATTCAACTGGCATAGCCCGACCGGACTTACACCAAAACACCTCGTTGTCGACACTGTGCACCTCTCCGTCATGGAAGGCTGCGAATATAGGACATTGATGCGTGTGATAAGGAGAACCGTCTGCGTGTGAATAATGTATTGCCTCGTGAATATTAACGCCAATCAACTCTTCTTTGGTCCAGCCCAATAATGCTTCGGCAGCTGCATTAACAAACGTTGCGTTGCCTTTGGTGTCGACACCATAAATTCCGTCACCTACAGCCTTTAAAAGCAATTGATTTTGGCGCTCGATTTCTTCAAATACGGTTTCGTCCTGGCTCCAATGAAACATACCAGCTTGGTATTTTTCATTAAGCTTCGACATAAAACGTCTTTTATCGTTTTCAGCGCGTCGCTCACAACTCAATAAGATACAGTCATCAAGCTTGTTTGCGTTAATCTCAAGCCCGATAGATATGCCGCTTACCTGTATGGTCAATTCATCAGACCACGCCTGCCCTTGCTCCAAAATTTGCTGTGTAAATACCATAAACAAATCTAAACACTCAGAGAAAAACTGCGTCGCCGTTAATAGTTCAAGTTGCTGCTTATCGATGCCAAACATTAGCTCCGCTTGCTTATTGACACGTAATAGACGGTTTTCCCGCGGTTCTATCAACACCATTGCTGTAGGTGCTTTATGAAATAAGTGATTTAGCATTAAAAACCTCAAGTCGCGTTCGATGCAAAGCATATTCCCTCGCATCCGAAACGTAGGTGATATCGTTGTGTTCTTCTATTTAGTAATTAGACCTTCAATCTTTAAGCCAACAACGACATTTCGTTGAAATAACCACGAAAAATCGTTACCAACGAAATTTCGTGGTTGAAAAAAGAGCCATAAAAACAACATAACTTATTAATATACAACAACTTAACAACAACCTATCGTTTGGCACAAAAGTAGCAATAACAGATACAAGCACTAATTTATTTAACAGCTCTGCGGCAATTTGACTTAAACAGACTTACGCAGATCAATGAATGCACCACCTAGGTTCAATTCAGCCCAAATAGAATCAAACTGACAAAGGTATCAATATGAAAAGAATCGATGTAACAGAGTTAATATTTGCCATAAAAAAAGAACGCGACCTGACTTGGCAGGCAATCGCCGATGCAATTGGTAAATCAGATGTTTGGACTACCTCAGCGTGTTTGGGCATGAATAGTTGCCCACCTGAAACCGCAACTAAACTTGTAGAGTTCTTAGGATTACCTGAAGACGCAAAAGCTTCTCTTATGAGTTTCCCGACCAAAGAGTGGGACAAGTCAATTCCTCAAGATCCTTTAATCTACCGACTTTACGAAGTTGTGGGCGTTTATGGCGACACACTAAAAGAAGTTATTCAGGAAAAATTCGGCGATGGCATCATGAGCGCTATCGATTTTTCAATGGAAGTAGATAAAGAAGAAAACCCAAAGGGTGACAGGGTGATCCTAACTCTTAACGGTAAATTTTTACCTTATAAAACCTGGTGATCGATTTTGGTGCAATTGCATTCGAAGGACAATATTTACAACAAACACATTCTTTTACAGTGCAATAAAACGAGTCTAAAAAACCTTAAAAACAATAATTACAACAAGTTAACTTACTGGCATTCATTATGCTCTGTAAGTTAATAAAAATAATACACAACAATTTTCAAATTAGAATAGGCGAGAATAATAATGGCGTATATCGAACCAAGTGAGTTTGTCACAAAGATGGTCGACGCAGGTGAACAAAAAGTTTACATGTCGACGAAGGACACAATAATTAGGGCTTTTATGGCCGGAGCAATTTTAGGTTTGGCGGCCATATTTGCAATTACCGTTGCAACAAAAACGGGTAGCGCTATCTTAGGAGCCTGCCTGTTTCCGGTTGGTTTCATCATGCTTTATTTAATGAAGTTTGACTTGCTAACTGGTGTATTTACATTAGTACCACTGGCTTTATTTGATAAACGTCCCGGCGTTACTTTTGGTGGCGTAATGCGAAACTGGGGACTGGTCTTTATCGGTAACTTCGGCGGGGCGTTAACAACCGCATTTTTGATGTCCTTTATTTTAACTTACGGCTATTCAGCAGATGGTGGGGCTATTGCAGCAAAAGTCGCTTCAATTGGTGAATCAAGAACCGTAGGTTACCAAGAACATGGCATAGGCGGTTGGATTACAATTTTTATCCGCGGTATGTTATGTAACTGGATGGTTTCAATGGGTGTTGTTGGTGCGATGATTTCGACCTCTGCTGGCAGTAAAATGGCGGCAATGTGGATGCCAGTTATGCTGTTCTTCTTTATGGGCTTTGAGCATTCAATCGTGAACATGTTCTTGTTCCCGTTTTCTATGATCATGGGTGGCGACTTCACCGTATACGATTACCTACTTTGGAATGAAATTCCAACGGTATTAGGTAACCTTGCAGGTGGTCTATTGTTAGTTGGCTTGCCTCTTTACCTTACCCATGTAAAAACATCACCGGAACGTAAATTGAAAGCGAGCTAATTAGCTTCTAAAATTTATCTTTGCGACTCCGTCTGCCTAGCTAGCGGAGTCTTTTTTTAGGAATCCGACAATGAATCAACCTCTCGCAGTGACTATTGGTTATGCAACAAACAAGGGGTTAAAACCCGTTAACCAAGACTTCGCTGGCAGTGTTGTTCCTAAAGAACCTCAATTGAGCGCCAAAGGCATTGTCTTAGCGATGGCTGACGGCATAAGTTCTAGCGATGTTAGCCAAGAGGCAAGTGAGTCAGCCGTTCTGGGATTTTTGGAAGATTACTACTGTACGTCTGACTCTTGGTCTGTCAAATCATCAGCGCAGAAAGTGATAAGGTCAATTAATTCATTATTATGTGCTCAAACTCAAAATAGCCCTCACCGATTTAATAAAGACAAAGGGTATGTTTGTACCTTCAGTGCGCTCATTTTAAAGTCTAATACTGCTCATATACTCCATACTGGCGATACTCGAATTTATCGACTTGCTAATGGCGAACTAGACCAATTGACAGAAGACCACCGAAAGGTCGTTTCAACCGAGGTTAGTTATTTAACTCGAGGATTAGGGATAGATCAAAATTTAGAAATCGATTACCAAACTCAATCGCTGGAAAAAGGCGACATATACATTTTGGCAACTGATGG
This sequence comes from Psychrosphaera sp. 1_MG-2023, assembly GCF_030548245.1. Taxonomy (NCBI): domain Bacteria; kingdom Pseudomonadati; phylum Pseudomonadota; class Gammaproteobacteria; order Alteromonadales; family Pseudoalteromonadaceae; genus Psychrosphaera; species Psychrosphaera sp. 1_MG-2023. Next base: position 85,321 of record NZ_JAUORW010000017.1, on the reverse strand, counting down.
CATATATGAATTTATCGAACATGAAGTAATGCGTAAGATAATTGCCCATTCCATTACATTACAACACGCGGCGGGCGACATTTTGGCAGCCTGTTTAGAGGCTGGCAGTAATGACAACTTATCAATTCAAATAGTTAGAGTGGACCATGTCCCGAATTACGAATTAGAAGAAGTTCACCGACTTACGAGTTTGCCTTTACCGCCAAGACTTAACGCCCGAATGATATTTGACGGTTTTGAAATTATTCGTGAAATCTACATAAGTAGCCGTAGCCATGTATTTTTGGCGAAAGATATTGAATCTGAACAGTTAGTCGTTATTAAAACGCCTTCAACTGAATTGCGCTCAGATACCGCTTACCTTGAGCAGTTTATGCTAGAGGAGTGGATAGCAAAACGTGTAACAAATCCATACGTTGCCAAAGCAGTTCTCTCTAGTCGTAAACGTAATTACCTTTACTTAGTGACTGAATACATCGACGGCATTTCTCTTGAGCAATGGATGATAGACAACCCAAAACCCTCGTTAATTCAAGTTCGTTCAATAGTTGAACAAATTGCAAAAGGGTTACAAGCCTTCCACCGACAAGAAATGATCCATCAGGATATTCGCCCAAAAAATATTATGATTGATAGTAACAATACCGTGAAAATCATTGATTTTGGTTCAACCTACATTGCTGGGGTAAGTGAATACGACAACGAAATTCGAGGCACTATGCGATATTCTGCACCGGAGTATTTCTTAGGAAAAGCCGGTACACAATGCTCAGATCTCTATTCTTTAGCAGTTATAACTTACCAAATGCTCTCAGGCTCATTTCCATATGGGACCAAAATTGCGCAGGCAAAAAGCTTTTCTGCACAGAAAAAGCTTAATTACCAAACTCTCATTGATGATGACTCAGAATTACCCGCTTGGGTGGATGATGCTTTGTATAAAGCTTTGCAAATCGACCCACTACAACGATATCAAGTATTGTCTGAGTTTATACATGATCTTAAACATCCAAGTTCCAGCTATGTGTCACGCACTAAACCACCTCTGATTCAGCGAGATCCAGTGATGTTTTGGCAAGGAATAAGTTTTGGGCTGTTTATTTTGCTGGTTATCCAGTTAGCAAAATAGATTTATCAAGGGCTTTACCTTGGCGTATTTGAAACATGTTAGGGAGAGTTGGCAAACAACACACAATTTACATTGCCCATTGTTTGCCTTTATTGATTTTAATTAAAAATCGTCCGTATCATGGCTGAATAATATCTCAGCACCGGCTTCGATTTGTAACTTGAGACTTGCTACTTTTGGCAATAATCGTTGAAAATAGTAGCGACCTGTTTTTATTTTTGAACTCGCCAGCTTTTTATCTTCAACATCAGACACGGCCACCATCATTTTCGCCCACATATAGCCGTACATGACATAACCAAAAAGGTGCAAGTAATCAACAGATGCCGCGCCAATTTCGTTTGGATTTATCGCAGCTTTAGTTAATACCGTTGTTGTTACGGCAACGAGATCATCCACCGCGTCTGACAATGCTGCCATTTCCGTTGGAAAAACACCGCTTTGTTCTGCAATAAATTGTTTAATTTCAATGGCAAATAACTTAGCCGTTTCGCCACCATCCATCGCAACTTTTCGGCCCATTAAGTCAAGTGCTTGAACGCCATTGGTGCCTTCATATATTTGCGTTATTCGAGTATCGCGAACCAGTTGCTCTTGCCCCCACTCGCGCACATAACCGTGACCGCCAAACACTTGTTGCCCCGCGATACACATATCTAAACTGATATCAGTAACAAATGCTTTAGCTATAGGCGTTAATAGCTGCGCTTTTGCCGCTGATATTTTTGCTAGCGCTGGGTCGGGCTGATATTTAGCAGCGTCGAGTTGAGTTGAGACATAAGTAGTAAATGCACGACCACCTTCGTTCATAGCCTTCATGTTTAACAACATGCGGCGAACATCAGGGTGGACAATAATTGGGTCAGTCGCGCCTTCTTTCATGCGAGGTAGGCCTTTGCCCTGTCCTCGGTCTAGTGCGTAAGCGAGTGCATTTTGATAAGAACGTTCTGCCGCGCCAAGTCCCTGGAGTCCAACTAATAAACGCTCGTAGTTCATCATAGTGAACATGCACGCTAGACCTTTGTTTATTTCACCAACTAAAAACCCCTTTGAACCATCAAAGTTCATCACACATGTGGCGCTGCCATGAATACCCATCTTGTGTTCAATCGAACCACAAGTAACTTTGTTTTCTGAACCTAAGCTACCGTCATCATTAATATTAAATTTAGGAACAATAAACAGAGATATACCGCGAGACCCTTCTGGTGCCCCCGGTAATTTAGCTAATACTAAATGGACGATGTTGTCTGTTAAATCTTGTTCGCCACCTGAAATAAATATTTTGCTACCGGTGATTTCATAACTGCCATCGCCGTTATCAATTGCTTTGGTTTTTATTAAACCTAAGTCAGTTCCTGCGTGGGCTTCGGTTAAACACATGCTTCCGGCCCAAGTGCCTGCATACATATTTGGGAGATAAGTGTTTTTAAGATCTTCTGTGGCATGAGCATGGATTGCTAAACAAGCACCAGCAGTTAACCCGGGATAAAGAGCAAATGCTAAGTCAGCACTACACATCATTTCTTCGTGCATACCAGCCAATGTTTTTGGCATCCCCATTCCACCGAACTCTGGGTCTCCAGCTAAGCCAATCCAGCCCCCCTCAGCGATAACATTAAAGGCATTTTTATAAGCTGTTGGTGTCGTCACCGTGCCGTCATCCCAACTCACGCCGGTTTCATCGGCTTCTCGGCTAAAAGGTGCAATGGCTTGTTCAGTCACTTTTGCGCTTTCTTCTAGAATAGCTTTTGCTGTGTCTAAATCGATTGCTTCACTTAACGCGTCATTGTTGGCCCAAAATTCTTGGACTTTAAATACGTCAAATAGCAGGAAGTTCATGTCGTTGACGGGAGCTTGGTATTGACTCATGTTCTATCTCTTTTATTTATCGTTATTAACTGGTCATACTACTTAAGTAAAAAATTAAAACAAACGTTTGAATTAATTTTTTTAACTTTCTCGTATAAAGATAGACTCTGTTTGGATGTTTGCCCATATTGTTGTGATGGGTTACGCCCTCCTTCTTTATTAATTTGCCTAAACCTGCCAAATTACCTATTTTCTCAACAACTGTCGATGACTATCGAAATTCCCGCGATTTTAGCTCCAAGTTTTCAAGCTCGGGAGTCAGGTCAATTAACTTACCTGCGATAACATGGGTTACTTGCTGTTCTTTTTCTAAGATCCCCTTTACTTTTAAGACCTTAGCGGTGAGGTAACTTTGCTTTTGTGCCCTTGCTGTCGCTACCCAAACCACCACATTGGTATTGCCCGTATCGTCTTCTAGCGTAATAAAGGTCACCCCAGATGCCGTGCCTGGACTTTGTTTTCCGGTCACAAGTCCGACAACGGTAACGGGCGTTTTATGTTTAACATTGACTAAATCCGTCGCTGAGGTAAACCGACCTAGCCGACCTGACTGCCTTAACAATTGAATCGGATGTCGGTCCAAGCTCAGCCCTAACGCCGAATAGTCTTCAATCAACTCTTCATATTCGCTCGGGGCAATTTGATATGTTGAGGGCGTATCACTCACTTGAGAAAAAAGCGGTAAATCGTGTTCCATATCCATCATTTGCCAACGGCTCGAAAACCGGTCTCCAGAAATACTTTTAAGTGCATTGCTGCTGGCCAGCGCTTCGAGTTCGTTACGTGCAATAGACAATTGCTTTAGTTGCGAAACATGACTAAATCGACACCCTATGCGGTATTGAACGATTTTATCCACGGTAATTTTTCGAAGGCCCTTAACGAGCCTAAATCCGATACGTAGCGCTAACTGCCCGGCTTCCATTTGCAATTCATGATCCCAATTTGAGTGGTTGATGCACAAAGGCAAAACATAAATACGATGTCGCTGTGCATCTTGAACAAGCTGTGACGGTGAATAAAACCCCATGGGAAGACTGTTTAATAAAGCGCAATAAAAGACCTCTGGGTAATAATATTTTAACCACGCCGATACATAAGCCAATACCGCAAAACTGGCCGAATGCGATTCAGGGAAACCATATTCACCAAAGCCACAGATTTGTTTAAAAATACGCTCAGCAAATTCCAACGTATAACCACGGGCCAACATGCCCTCGGTCAGCTTAGTTTGAAACTTAGTGAGCTCACCGTTTTTTTTCCACTTGGCCATTGCCCGTCTAAGTTGGTCGGCTTCCCCGCCGGAAAAACCCGCGGCGACCATAGCAAGTTTAATGACTTGCTCTTGAAAAATAGGCACCCCCATTGTCCGACTTAATACATCCTTGACCGCCGTTGATGGATAACTGACCTCTTCTAATCCCATCCGCCGCTTCAGATAAGGGTGCACCATGCCGCCTTGAATAGGGCCAGGCCGAACAATAGCAATTTGGATAACTAAGTCGTAATAACAATGGGGCTTTAATCTAGGCAACATGCTCATCTGAGCCCGTGACTCAATTTGAAATACCCCAATCGTATCGGCGTTTGAGATCATCTTATACACATTAGGATCGTCACCGGTTGCGGTTATGTCGGCAATCGAAATGGTTTTTTGATAGTAGGTTTTTATCAAGTCAAAGCTTTTTCTAATGGCGGTTAACATACCTAATGCCAGTACATCGACTTTGAGCAGTTGCAATGTTTCTAAGTCATCTTTGTCCCATTGAATGACAGTTCGCCCTTCCATCGCTGCATTTTCGACGGGTACTAACTCATACAGTGGGCCGGCAGATATCACAAAGCCTCCGACGTGTTGCGATAAATGCCGCGGAAATCCCTTAATTTGCTCCACCAGCTCAACAAATTGCCTAGCTTTTAATGACTTGGGGTTAAGCCCTAGTTCAACAACTTGGTCAATCCAGTGTGTCGCGCGGTCTCGGCGATTAATGTTTTTAATAAAAAATTCTAACTGCACATCATTAAAGCCTAGAGCTTTGCCCACTTCCCTAATGGCGCTTTTCATTCTGTAGGTCACAACTGTTGCCGCAATTGCTGCGTGATTACGACCATATTTTTGATAGATATACTGGAAAATTTCTTCTCGCCGCTGATGTTCAAAATCCACATCAATGTCTGGCGGCTCGTTGCGTTCTTTTGAAATAAAGCGTTCAAACAATACACTTATTTGGGACGGGTCTACCGCTGTAATTTCAAGGCAATAACACACAACTGAATTGGCCGCTGAACCTCGTCCTTGATACAAAATATTCTGTGATTTAGCAAACTGTACGATGTCGTAAATCGTGATAAAAAAATGCTCATATTCCATTTCTTTTATCAGCCCGAGTTCCTTTTCGATTAGCGTTTCGAGTTCCGGTTTTAACCCATGTGGGAAACGGCGTTTTTTACCCTCTTCTACTAATATCCGTAAATAAGTCGTGGGAGTTTGATCTTTTGGGATCAGCTCTGATGGGTATTCATATTTGAGCTCCCCCATATCAAACTGACAACGGTTAGCAATGAGTAACGTTTCAAACAGGTATTCGTGTTTATACAGCTTGACCAATTTTTTAAGGGGCCTCAAGCAACGCTCTGCATTGCTTATTCCTTGACGACCAAGCTTATCAACAGTCGTACCAAGGCGTGTCGCATGTAATACATGTTGCAACGGCAAACGCTCGGGGTTGTGCATTAACACTTGCCCACAAGCAACCATGGGGATGTGCAAGCTAACAGCTACTTGTTCGCAGTGCTGAGTATAATGTTGCTCTTCATCGTTTAATGTTCTGGTTATGGCTAACCATAATCTATGTTGAATACTTTTGTTGAGCCCAAGTAAGAACCGCCCCCAGTGTAAATCAAGCTCTGCATCACCATCGGCGTGCCACAAAACTAAACAATGCTTTAGAGATTTAAGATCCCACTCGGTTAACTCGTATTGCCCTTTTTCGCAGCGCCGTCGACTGTTTGTTATCACTCGACATAGCTCAGCGTAACCTTGCCGGTTAGGGCACAGTAAGGTTATTTTTAAGTCTTGTTGAAATTGAAAATACGCGCCAACGATCAGCTTAATAGGCAAGTTATCCTGCCGTATCTGACTATATGCTCGGACAACACCAGCAACAGAACATTCATCGGTAATGGCTATTGCGTTGTAACCTAGCAAAGTCGCTTGCACCACTAATTCCTCTGGATGGGATGCGCCTTGCAAAAAGGTGAAATTACTAAAACAGGATAATTCAGCATAACTCATGATTGTTATTTACTTGCCGTTACGCAAAGTACCCCTGTAAATACCAATTTTTTTGTGGCGTACGATATACCCAGCACAGTCGCCCCTTGTCGCTACGGGCAATATAGTAATCTCGCTGAATTGAATGTTCGTGCCACCAATTGGTTTGTATTCGCTCTGGCCCATGCAATATAGAGACATGTTCCTTTAATGGCACCGCCACAGCCGTCATTAAGCTTGGCCGCAACTTGTACCGCCCCTCAAATGTTTTTTGATCAGCTGCCCGCCCTTTGGTATTTTCTATAGTATTCTCGATAGCAAGTCCTTCGCTATACTGAGTGGCTAACTGTGGGTGATGTTGATCAATTAAACATACCCCTTTGACTTTATTATCCCCGAGCTTAGCTTGTATTACCGCCACCAGTTCATCCACCGAAACTTGGGGCGACTTTTGACTAAATAAGTCACCACTGTCAGCAGTTAACGGCCGTAACTGCCGAGCTAACAATCGGATGGCCACCACTGGCTCAGCGAGCTTTACACTCTCTAATTTTAACCGTACGAGGGACAACCACTTTTCCATTTTGTATTCTCCCTGAGCCCGGTTAATGCTCAGTTCGATAAATTCCAAGTAACGATAGCGTAGATGTAGGGTTAATTGTTGAGTGACTAAACCACGTATACTTAAAAATTGTTCGAGTTGGATTAATAATCGTTTAATTGGGTGTTGTAATATTTGGCTGTTTTCAATCTCAAATAACAACTCAATATCAACATTAAATTCCGCAGGTGGGCGATAAAAAATAAGACCATGTTTAAACTCCCCCATCAACTTGCCAATATAATTGAGTAGATGAATATCAAAGCGTTTTGCCATTTCTTTTAAAGACAGCGCCAACAACTGTTTAGTTTGTTTCACACCAACCCGATGCAATGCATTAAGGGCTTTAGGCTCGAGTTCAAGCTGTTCAATCGCCAAACCATACAAAGCCTGTTTTAGCTTTTTAGGATCATCCAGCAAAGTGTTTAGCTTAGCTTGCGCCAATACCTTAGCCATTGCGGGCGTCGTACCTGTTGCATAATCGTATTGGTATCCTATTGGTTTAAGCACATATTCAATTTGCTGCCAATAAGACAGCAGCCCCTTATATAAGCACAACATATTGTCGATACGTAAATACATGCCGTGGGGAAAGGCTAAGGCAATATCCGCTGTAAATTCATATAACAACTGTGCCAGTTGCTGCAATGTCCTAAATTCAATATCCGGTTTGTACTCCATTACCTGTATATGCTGGTGCAAAGACAAGGCGGTTGCCAATCCCATGCCTTGTGTTATGCCTTGGCTTTTTGCCATCGCGTTAAGCTGCACAACTTCATTCTTTTTAGCGTCGACAATAATCACAACCTCTGGTGCTGGAGTCAGCTCTGTTCGCAAGGTTTCTCTTGAGCTGTCGAGAGCGTCAAGTTGCAAAGAATGAAAGTCGAGATATAACCACAACATAAGCGAACCTAGTGAACTGCAACTTTCGGAAATGCCACAACATTTGTGGTTGAGATAGGCGACGTTGTTAAGTCTGGCCATATGTCCCGCATGTCTACCGACAAGCCTTTGAAGCTGCGACCGCCTCGTTGCTTGTCGATATTCACGGTTATGCCCTCTGGTGCGGGGGCGAGGGTCATGCTGACATTAGACGGAATAGAAAATACCCCAGTTTGTTCCTGCTGGTGCGTCATAATTCGATAAAGCAACAAACTGCTTTCACCTTGTTCACTGGCCAATAACAATCTACGAGACTGCTTTATCGACAATGTTTTTTGCCACAATAACACGGCACCACAACTGCCGCTTTTTAAGCATTGTTCAGCAACCCATAACATGCGTTCTGATTCATATTCTGAGATCACTAAAACCTTGCTAAGGTCAATATCATTAGCCGCTAAAAACTCAGCGTCGAGCATCGCCGGCGGTCCAATAAATACGAGTAAACCCAACGTCTGTTTTTGCTTCAAATAAGGCAACATAAGGCGAAGCTCACCAATGCCCATTGGGGTTTTAATTTCCATCACCCCCTGTGGCGGTAATCCTCCTGAAAGCGCATTATCTAAAGTCACAAATCCGGTTTTTACCCGACCAACAAGTTGATCATTTTTATTGCCGAACCAAATAAGGCCTCGGTTCTGATATTTATCAATTTCTAACATAATGTTACTCGCACCGCGTACAATACTGTATATAAAAACAGTATATATACAGTTAATAATTATGCCAATAAAGAAATGTTACAAACCCGATTTCTGTACTTTATTAAATGATTTATATAAGAAAATAGTTAACTAGAACGTAATATTGGTAATAATGCTCTTTTAATATGGATCTTGCTTATAATGTATATATGTTGATTTTTAGGCTGTAACGTAGTTTACTGCGCGCCTTTAAAAATGCACGCCGAGGGAGATCTTGTCGTGCTTAGTCCGTGTTCTAAAAGGAATCAAAATGTTACGCATCATTCGTGTAAGTGCGCTGTTAAGTTTAGGCTTAGTACTGACCCTGTTTTCTACCGTTATTTCTGCCAACACTTTCACTGAAGGTTTAAAGAGTAAACAACTTACCATCGGGGCTGAAATCAACCCTCTGACCTTTATTGCCAGCACTGACTCCCGGGTATATTTTAATGCTGGTGTGTCTATTTTTAATCGTAATAACAGCACTGAAATTGCGTTTCCAATCGACTACAAAAACATTCAAAACGGCGAAGACCAATTTACGGCATTAAACATCAGTGCCCACTACCGTAAGTTTTTAAATAAGGGCATCGAAGGGTATTATTTTTCTGGTGCCACACGCTTAACCACAATCAACTCTGATACAACTAAGCTGGGACTTGGTTTTGGTTTTGGTTACCGTAAGATGTTTAACTCAGGTTTATATTGGGGCAGCAGCATTTTGCTTGGCCGCTACTTTGGCGACAACGACAAATACGACACGTCTTCGTTAAACAGTTTTGATACGTTAGAAGACAAAGCCGTGATGTTCGACATCGAATTTCTTAAAATTGGTTTAATGTTCTAACCGCAATTTTTCTAATGCTTTATAACGAGTTGGCTGTTACCTATAGCCAACTCGTTACGCGATAAAACAAATTCAGCAACACAAATACTTATTCATCCAATAGACTGCTATACTTACGACCTTACAATTACCCATCAAGGTCACCTGTTTTGTCTGCACACTGTTTTTCTACACTTTCACTAAAACCTGAACTTACCGACAACCTAACAACATTAGGTTATGACCAAATGACACCGATACAAGCTCAAAGCTTACCGGTTATTTTGGAAGGTAAAGATATTATCGCGCAAGCCAAAACTGGCTCAGGTAAAACCGCGGCATTTGGTTTGGGTTTACTGCAAAATCTAGACGTAAAACGTTTTCGCATTCAAGCCATGGTGTTATGTCCCACCCGTGAATTGGCCGACCAAGTTGCGATTGAAATTCGTAAGCTGGCTCGCGGTATTCACAACATAAAAGTATTAACTTTATGTGGTGGTACACCAATGGGGCCGCAAATAGGTTCTCTTGAGCACGGCGCGCACATTATTGTTGGCACGCCTGGTCGAATTTTGGATCACTTAGATAAAGGTCGCATCAATCTAGATGAAATGAATACCTTTGTTTTAGACGAAGCTGACAAGATGTTGGAAATGGGTTTTCAAGACTCTATTGATGCCATTATTGAAGCGGCACCTGTCGAGCGTCAAAGCTTACTATTTAGCGCAACATTCCCTGAGCAAATTAACTGGATCGCCGGTAAATTACTGCGTAACCCAGTCAATGTAAAAGTCGAATCAGAGCAAAGCGACAGCACCATTGAACAGCAATTTTTCCTTGTTCAAGACAAAGAGCAGCGCAAAGAGGCATTGCATTTATTGTTAATGCAGCATAAGCCTGAGTCATGCGTTGTATTTTGTAATACCAAACAAGCGACGTTTGATGTTACCGACTACTTAGCCGCTCGAGGTTTTAGTGTAGCTGTTTTAAATGGTGATTTGGAACAAAAAGAACGTGACCAAACGCTTATTCGTTTTGCTAATAAAAGCATCTCTATTTTAGTTGCCACCGACGTTGCGGCTCGTGGATTAGACATCGACAAGCTTGACGCCGTGATCAACTACGAACTCGCCCATGACGCCGACACACACGTACACCGAATCGGCCGTACTGGTCGTGCTGGTGAGCAAGGACTTGCTTGCAGCCTTTATGTCAATCGTGATTCAAGTAAGTTAGTAGACATTGAAGATTACCAAAAAATTACAATTAGCGAATCCGATCTACCCGACGCTGACGTCTTAAACGCGGAAGTGTATGGGCCACAAATGGCGACTCTAAGAATAGACGGCGGTAAAAAACAAAAAGTTCGTCCTGGTGATATTTTAGGTGCCTTAACGGGGAAAGATGGCATTCCTGGTAGCGATGTCGGCAAGATCAATGTTACTGATTACTGCGCCTATGTTGCAGTGAAAAAAGTCTCTGCAGGTTTTGCACTGAAAAAGCTTGAAAACGGTAAGTTGAAAGGTCGTAACTTCCGAGTGTGGCGCATTAGATAGTCGTATTTTAGGGCCTCACCTTAACTTCAAAGCGACGTTTAACCGCAACTGTAATTAGGCAGTTAGGAAGCATAAAAAAGGGCTGTCGCCAGCCCAAGAGGTGTAAAAACTGATATTGAGGTAGCGTCATTCACACTACCTCAATTTAAATGACTACAGTGAATATTTGGCATTCACCTGAATGTAATTGGAATCTGCATCGGCTTCCGCCATTTCGAAATTCCCGAATTCAAAACCATATGTTAAATTTTTGTTAATGGATTTAAAGAGGTTAACGCCCCAATGAGAACGGTCTCGATCACTTTCGGCCGTTGTATGATTGCCATAAAAGACATTTGAACGGTACGTATCATTCCAAAAATGACGATACGCCACCATAATTGCAGTGGACTCCTCAACTTCTTCACCCACTAAATCTGTCGCTGCAGCGGCACCTACATAACGGCCAGTATTACCACCATGTAATTGGAATCGGAAATCATCTTTAGCACCCACTTTAATCTTACCTGAGATGCCATAACCAATAGCTGATTTAGACTCATCCATTGTGGTTGTAAGCTGTTTAACAACCCCCGCAAAGGCAACAGAACCCCAATCACCAGACACTGTGTATTTAGCAATCACATCCGGTAAAACATCTTTAGCGCCATAACCCGTTGCACCTTCATAACCACCGTAAGATTCTGGGTTTTCTAACGCAAACTGAAAATTGCCATTGGTATAACGGATCTGAGTTTGTCGAATAAAACCAGAGGCCACTAACGGTCCAGCAAAATCAACCGCTTCAGCCAGCGCACCAGTATTAACAAATGTTGACCACGTTTGGCCTACTGTCCAATTTCCCTTGCGAATAAACGCGTGGCGAAGTCGTGGATGACGAGAATTTGTTAGTTTTTCATTACCACCGCCGCCAAACAAGTCAAATTCAATAAAGCCTGTAATGTCACCATGTTCGTATTTTGTATTGATCCGAGATGAATTGACATGCATACGCAAACTCGAAATATCGTCTTTTATCGCATGACCAATCCAAAAGTCGTCGTTCACTAAACTGGAACTGGCGTTACCATCTATATAACGGGCATCTGCAGCTATAAAGCCGCCAAATGTCAGTTTGTCTTCTTCAGAAAGTTCAAAAGTATACCCGGCGTTCGCCGATGAAGCAGCTGATAACCCCAAAACCAATAATGTATTGCGTGTGCTCTTAAGTTTCATGACCTGTTCCTCGTTAACACAGCGAAAGGCCAAAATACGACAAGCCAACTGTGTGCTTTATTATTTGTGTGTGTTTTCTGTTTTTTGTGTTCTTGTGTTTTTATTTTGTGTTTCTATTTTTTATTTTTGGGCGGCGCCACACGTTAGTGTGACGCCTATCTGTTGATTGTTTTTATAAGTTAAAATTAAAGGGTGGTTATTCTTCCAATGTTGACAAGTCGCCTTCATCTTGTCCTAAAGCTCTCGCTTTAAGCACTCGGCGCATGATTTTCCCTGAACGAGTTTTTGGTAATGACTCAACAAATTCGACCGACTCTGGTGTCGCGATTTTGCCCATTTCATGACCAACATGTGCTCGTAACTCAGCAGCTAGCTTTTGATCTCCAACCATTCCCTGCTTTAAAATCACATAAGTATGGATAGCGTTGCCTTTAAGTTCGTGTGGCAGACCAATAGCTGCAGCTTCATTCACTGCTGGGTGGCTGATTAAAGCACTTTCAATTTCAGCAGTACCAAGTCGGTAACCACTTACTTTTAATACTTCATCCATTCGCCCAATAACCCAAATGTAGCCATCGCTGTCTTTTTTGGCACTGTCGCCCGCTAAATAACGCCATTTGTCGCCAACTTTCGACCAATATAAGTCTTGATAACGTTGGTCATCTTTAAACACAGTACGTGCCATCCCCGGCCAAGGGTTATTGATAATCAACTTACCTTCTTCGCCTGCGCCAACTTCTTCACCGTCGTCATCGACAATTGTGATTTCATTGCCAAAAAATGGCTTGGTCGCTGAACCAGGTTTCAACGGTGTAATCGGTAATGGACAAATCATGAAACCACCGGTTTCGGTTTGCCACCAAGTATCGATAATCGGGCAACGTTCTTGACCAATAACTTTGTGGTACCACTTCCAGGCTTCTGGATTGATTGGTTCACCGACACTTCCCAATAAGCGTAAGCTTGTGAGATCGTGCTTTTGTGGCCAACGCTCACCAAAGCGCATCAAGCCACGAATTGCAGTTGGAGAAGTGTAAAGAATATTGATGCCGTATTTTTCGACTATCTGCCACCAGCGATTTGGGTAAGGATAGTTTGGCGCACCTTCGTATAACATAATCGTCGCGCCGTTAATCAATGGTCCGTAAACAATGTAACTGTGACCAGTAATCCAACCAGGATCCGCGGCGCACCACCAGCGATCTTCAGGCTTAATATCAAATGCCATCCGGTGAGTCGTAGAGGTGTACACAGCATAACCGCCATGTGTATGGACCATACCTTTTGGCGAGCCGGTGGTGCCAGAGGTATATAAAATAAAAAGTGGGTCTTCTGAACTGGTTTGTTCGGTTTCACATTTTGGACTAGCAATTGGCAAGGCTTTTAAATCATGCAACCAAAAATCACGTGACGGTTCCATCTCAACGTCAAGTTCATTGTTTTTAACGCAGATACACACTTCAACACTCGGCGAGCGACTCATTGCATCATTAGCTATTGATTTAAGATCGATTTGTTTACCACGGCGCCAGCCACCATCGGCCGTGATCAATACTCTAGAATGCGCATCGTCAATTCGTGAAGCTAACGCTTCGGTACTAAAGCCACCATAAACGACAGAGTGAATTGCACCAATTTTAGCGCACGCTAACATAGCAAACACCAATTCTGGTATTTGTGGCATATAAATCGTAACGATATCGCCTTTTACTACGCCCATGCTTTTTAGAACGTTAGCAAACTGGCAGACTTCACGATTTAATCCGTTGTAAGAGAAATTACGAACCTGACCGTTTTCGCCTTCCCAGATAATCGCCATTTTATTTCGATTGGCATTTTTTAAATGACGGTCAATGGCATTATCAACGATGTTAATCGAACCACCGTCAAACCACTTGTAAAATGGCGCATTGGATTCGTCTAAAACGCTATCCCATTTTTTATACCACGAGAGTGTATCTGCTTGTTCTGCCCAGAAACCTTCTCTGTCGGTTACAGAATAATTATAAAGCGCTTCATAATCGCTGACATTGGCTTGATCTATTACAGCTTGTGAAGGGTAAATAAATTCAGATTGGTTTGAGTCACTCATTGTGCGTCCTTCTGCTCTTTTATGCATTTAAATGGTCAACAGCAAACCTGTTTAACCAAATTCAAATTGATTGCACTTAGAGTAAGGAGTGTTTGGCGAATCGAACATTAGACCTAAGTCTAAAATAAGCCTAATTTGGCTAATACTTTAGTCTTATACGGAACAGAGTAACTGTCGTATTTTTGTCTTAACCCCTTGTTTATATTTATTAATTTCAGCCAAAAACAGTTCTGAGGTAGCAATTGCATCATTTAAGGCATTGTGAGCATGGTAGCTTGGAAGTTGAAAGCTCTGGCGCAAGCTTTCCAGCCGAAATATTGAAGGGTCGTAATGTTGACCGCCAATATCGAGTCGTTTTTTTGCCAACAATAAGGTATCTATCATCATCAATGGAGGGCGCACTCCGTAAAGTTCAAAACAAACTTGCCGTAAAAATTGACGTTCTATCTTGGCATAATGGACCAACATGACTTTCCCAGCTAACGCCAGTAGTAGCTGATCAACAGCGGTTTTTAATTCAATGCCCTGCTCTTTTTCTGAATCCGTGATCTGATGGACAACAACATTATTCGCTTCTAATTTGCCTTTGGTTTTTATTATATTGTGACAGCTACTCGCCAATTTTATTTTGCCACCATCAATTTCAATTGAACCGATACTAAGCAATTGGTGCGTCATTGCATTTAAACCCGTTGTCTCAAAATCTACCGACAGTAAAGTCAGTTCACTAATAGTTGCATTTTTGTCTGGAAAAGGTACCGACAAATATTCTTTTAAAGCCCCCTCAGGCACACGCCTAAACGCCCGCTTTCGCTGTTGTTCAGCCGATAGAAAAGACTCAAAAAAAGGCCACATTAGTAAGCAACCTGGCGGTTATTTTGCAACGTTTTAATCACCTTAAAAACATCTTTTAGATGTTCTTGTTCCAATCTAGAAATAGTTTTGGGCGGTAAGTAATTGTCTGGTTTTTTTCCTGCTGATAATAATCGCGCCTGATGACTTAGACGTAAATAGCCTAAAAATTCAAAAGCATCAATTAGGCTTCTGGCCATCGACTTAGTTAGCGATGGCGTTCCGGCCACAGCCTGCAGTCTTGCTAACGTATTCACAGCTGCAACACCTTCTTGTAAGGCATAAATTCGGGCAAGATCGACAATTGGCGCAATGCCATTGTGTTTTAAATCCAAGACCTTTTCGTTATCGCCATTTTCCACCAACACAAAACCTCGGAAAAAGCCCAGAGGTGGTCGATGAGCAAGCGCATTTCGTGACAAATGGGCGATAAACAAAGAATTGTTTTTAGTTTTTTCTAACATTTTGTCTCTTACTTCGTTTAATAGAGACGCATCACCGTGTACGGTAGTAAGATCAAAAAAGACACTGGAATTTAGCAGTGCTTGGGGACTTGGGTTCACCACCCATTTATGAAAATATTTGTGCCAAACCGATTGCGTTTGTCGCCATTTGGAGTTAGTTGCCATTATGTCACCGGGGCAATAAATAAACCCACACGCCGCTAAACCATCGCAAACAAAAGTGGCAAGGTCTTGATACCAATAGGCATCCTGGGGCTGTAGCTTGTCAGAAATAATCATCGCATTGTCTTGATCAGAGTGCGCAAACTGCTCAAGTCTGGCCTGAGAGCCCGCAGCAAGCCAGGCATACGGTACCGGGGCTGGCCCTAATAAGTTTTCCGCCATTGTGATCAGTCGAACCGTAAACGCCATGGTAATCGCACTAATGCTTTTGCCTACATGATCAGAGGTTGTCCCAAGTTTTGACATTCTAATTTGCAACTTTGGTAACATCTTACTTATTTCAGTTAGCTCACTAATTTTATTCGCTTTGGCAACTAAACTAGAAATATTGACGGCGTTGTTACCTTCATGGTTCATCAAATCTGTTACTGTAACCATACCAGCTAATCGGCCATTGGAGGTTACTGGTAAATGATGAATATTCCGACTCGTCATGACTATCAAGGCGTCGTATGCACTGTCATTGGTGTCTAACGTCAATACATCACGACTCATGATATCGGATACCGGCATTAAAGGGTC
Source organism: Psychrosphaera sp. 1_MG-2023 (assembly GCF_030548245.1). Lineage (NCBI taxonomy): Bacteria > Pseudomonadati > Pseudomonadota > Gammaproteobacteria > Alteromonadales > Pseudoalteromonadaceae > Psychrosphaera > Psychrosphaera sp. 1_MG-2023. Next base: position 69,071 of record NZ_JAUORW010000017.1, on the reverse strand, counting down.
TAACCCTTCTCCAACGCAACGCGTACGGATATCTTTGTCCGTCACAATGCCAACCATCTCACCTTGTCTGGTCACGACTAAACAAGAATAGCCTTGCTCTGTCATTTGCTGAGCGGTTTGTTGAATATTGAGTTTCATATCTATCGTCGCAGCAGGCGTATGGTACACATGTTCAACTTGGGTGTTCATTAAAGTGGATGATACAACGGCATCATCACTAAATTTTTCCATTCGTTTTTTAAGACGCTGCGCTGCGGTTTGAGCAAAAAACGCTTCGGCTTCTTCACTTTCAGTAATGACCTCAAGTAACGCTTCCCGATCAATGCAATAAAGTAAGGTGTCTTCCTCGGTCACAACAGAAATTTGAACATTTTCATCCGGCAGTAAAAAAACCGAACAAAGATCACCTTCACCGTACTTACTTAATAATTCGTTGTCATTGCCAAAATAGGCCAGTGCCCCTTTGCGAATAAAATACAAAACAGCTTTTTGATCCCCCTCGGGAGGCAGGCTGGAATTAGACGCCACATATTGAATATATATATTTCGGGTTAATCGAGAAATTTGCTCCTCTGACAAAGTATCAAATGGCGGAATAACCCGAATAAAATCGTGTACTTCAGATAAATCGTTAGACATATTTCTCCACCTATTAACCGCTTTATATCAGGATTGCACATTAAAACAGACTGTTAGAGTTTTAGAGCAGTTAAGAAAATGGGTCAACCACTTAGACTACATTCTAGACTAAAGTTTAATACCGCTAGTTGAAAATTGTTGTTAGCTTAACTATGGCGATGGGCTAAAGAACAAATTTATACCAAAAATAAGATAACAGGCCATCACTTCAACAGTGTTTAAACAATTTTAAAAATCTAGGAGAGGATCGTGGAGAATCAAAGCTCATATTGGCGGGAAAACCTTCGTCTAATATTTATCTGCCTAGCCATTTGGTTTGTTGTTTCATTTGGGTTTGGCATTTTACTTGTCGAACAACTCAATGAATTCCGCTTAGGCGGCTACAAATTAGGCTTCTGGTTTGCGCAACAAGGCTCAATTTATACCTTTTTAGGTCTCATTTTTTTGTATACCAAAAAGATGAACGACTTAGACAAAAAATATAATGTCGAGGAAGAATAATGGAAGAGTTAAAACTTTATACTTACATTGCCGTCTTCGGTTCATTTGCTGTCTATTTTGGTATAGCTTGGTGGGCACGTGCGGGATCTACAAGTGACTTTTATGTTGCTGGCGGTGGTATAACACCACTGCAAAATGGTATGGCGATTGGTGCCGATTGGATGAGTGCCGCGTCATTTATCTCGATGGCAGGTCTGATTGCTTTCTTAGGCTACGGTGGCTCAGTATTTTTAATGGGTTGGACCGGTGGTTATGTCCTCTTGGCAATGCTACTCGCCCCTTACATGCGAAAACACGGTAAGTTTACGGTTCCTGAGTTTATCGCAGATAGATACTATTCTAAAACAGCACGTGTTGTTGCGGTTATCTGTTTAATCATAGCGTCTCTTACTTACATTATCGGTCAAATGAAAGGCGTTGGCGTCGCGTTTTCTCGATTCCTAGAAGTTGATTATGATCTTGGTCTATATATTGGTATGGCCGTTGTTTGGGTTTACGCGGTTCTTGGTGGTATGAAAGGGATTACTTACACTCAGATTGCTCAGTACTGTGTCCTTATCTTTGCTTATACTATCCCTGCTGTATTTATCTCATTGCAACTTACCGGTAACCCAATCCCACAACTTGGCTTAGGCAGTACATTAGCAGACGGCAGCGGTGTTTATCTATTAGATAAACTCGACATGGTTGTAACGGATTTAGGCTTTAAAGAATACACAACTGACAACATGGGCGGCACGTTAAATATGTTTGCTTATACATTGTCACTGATGATTGGTACTGCTGGTTTACCACACGTCATCATGCGCTTCTTCACTGTACCATCGGTTAAAGCGGCTCGTATGTCTGCTGGTTACGCATTAGTATTCATCGCTTTGTTATACACAGTAGCTCCTGCAGTAGGCGCGATGGCTCGACTTAACCTAATGAATACGATTGAACCTGTTGCTGGTCAAAACCTAGAGTACGCAGAACGTCCTCAGTGGTTTAAAGATTGGGAAAAAACCGGGTTGTTGCAATATCAAGACAAAAACAACGACGGTAAAATACAATACACTGCAAATGCTGAAACTAATGAAATGGTGAAAGTAGACCGTGACATTATGGTTCTAGCAAATCCAGCTATTGCTAACTTGCCAAATTGGGTCATTGCACTGGTAGCCGCAGGTGGTATTGCCGCCGCGTTATCCACAGCCGCCGGTTTGTTGCTCGCCATTTCGTCATCGGTATCCCATGACTTAATGAAAGGCGTACTTACCCCTGATATTTCAGAGAAAAACGAGTTATTTGCAGGCAGGGTGGTAATGACAATTTCAATCATTGTCGCCGGCTATCTGGGGCTCAATCCGCCTGGCTTTGCCGCAGGAACAGTTGCCCTAGCATTTGGACTCGCTGCATCTTCGATATTCCCAGCACTAATGATGGGTATATTCTCTAAGAAGATGTCAGGCCCAGCTGCAGTATGGGGAATGTGTTCAGGTATCGGTGTGACTATGTTGTATGTATTCCAACACAAGGGCATCATGTTCATCAGTGGTACTGAGTTCCTTGGTGGTTTAGAGCCTAACTGGTTCTTTGGAATTTCACCAAATGCGTTTGGCGCTGTTGGTGCGTTAGTTAACTTTACTGTTGCCTTTATAATTCTTAAAGCGACTTCTGAAGCTCCTCAACACATACAAGATATGGTTGAAAACTTCCGTACACCACATGGTAAAGTTGCCGCTGCGCACGACCACTAGAATTAATAAAACTCGATAAAATAAGACTCCCTCGGGAGTCTTTTCTTTTTACTGTTACAGGTAAAAATTAGTTGCATTAACTCATTGGAAACTATAAAAAAGAAATATGAATAAACATACTCGACTCGCATTTATCATCGCCCCGTTTCTGGCTGTCCTCGGCTGGATTGGATCCGATCTTTGGCTGGAACTCGAAAAACCTGAAAACCAATTTTTTAAGCTAACCACTGAAAATGACTATTGTGATGTTATTGCAAAACAGTGCATTCTTCGTTCCGGTGATATCAAACTTAGTCTATACACTGCAACGGATGGTGAAGACAAAGATAGAACAGTCATCAATTCAACTTATCCGTTAGACGACGCCACGCTCTTTTTAGTCGACAACCAAGGTACGGCTACACCTTTTCGAATGGCTCTACTTCAAACGCCATACTATTGGTACGAACATACGCCTTTTGCCAAACTTAATGCCGCCAAGGGAAGCAAACAAGTTTTCCGCGTTATTGCCACAATCAAAGGCAATCAATACGCAGGTGAATTTACTAGTACAACGCAGAGCACTCAATTGCCTGCTAAAGAAGACTAAATGTTCGCAAACTGGCAACTGATAAGCATCAGCATTAGTTACATAATGCTGCTGTTTCTCATTGCTTATTTAGGTGACCGTTACCGCCACCGAATTAAACAAACTTATCAGCCTATTATTTATGCTCTGACTTTAGGGGTGTATTGCACGTCCTGGAGTTTTCTTGGCACGAGTGGCCAGGCCGCTAGCAATGTGTTGTCACATATTCCCATATTTCTTGGCCCGATTTTACTCTTTGTATTTGCATGGCCATTTATTCAACGCATGATTAATGTCAGCTTAAAGCTAAACATTACGTCTATTGCCGACCTTATTGCATCACGTTACGGAAAATCAAAACACCTCGCCCGACTCGTTACAACCGTCGCCCTCGTCGGCACATTGCCTTATCTTGCACTGCAATTAAAAGCAATTGTCTATACATTCCAACAGCTTCAATTTGCGCCAGGGTTTGAACATTGGCAACTTGGTCTAGGCGTAAGTTTGGTATTGGTGTGGTTCACTGTCATCTTTGGTATTCGCTCAATAGAGGTTACAGAGCGCCACCCTGGGGTTATGTTAGCCATCGCGTTTGAATCGTTAATGAAGCTCATTGCGTTTGCCGCGGTTGGTATATTTGCCAGCTTTTTCCTGTTCGATTCCCCTGTAGATATCTGGCAGCAGGCCCAGCAAAAAATAAACCTAACGCAACAATTTTCTCTACCTAACTTAACATCTATGTTTGGTTTGCTTATTGTTGTCATGGCTGCGTTTTTAGCCTTACCGCGCCAATTCCAAGTTATGGTCGTCGAGCTTAAATTTGAAAAAGACACCTGGTTAAGCCGCCGTTTGTTCCCTCTTTATTTAATGGTATTTGCCTTATTTGCGATCCCTCTTGGGCTCGCAGGATATATGTTACTTGGGGACACCGTCCCCAGCGACGCCTACGTATTATTTTTACCACAGTTAACCAACAACTCGTGGTTAACACTACTGACCTTTATTGGTGCGATATCCGCAGCAAGTTCGATGGTCATTATTACAGCAATCGCACTGAGTACTATGATCAGCAATGAGATTGTATTCCCAATTTTATTTAAATCTACAGGTAAGTCGGATACCGATTTTGATACATTTAGAGTGCGACTTCTTAACGTTCGTAAGGTGCTCGTCTTTGTCGTGATCATGCTGGGCTATGGCGCATTCTATTTTGCTTCACCAGATACTCTTTCGGCACTAGGTGAAATTGCCTTTGGCGCAATTGGTCAACTCACCCCAGCACTAATCACCGCATTTTACTCTCGAAGTGTCACCCTAAAAGGGGTTTATAGCGGTATTGTGGTGGGCTTTAGTATGTGGCTCGCACTAAACTTTCTACCAGAACTTGGGCTTTATCCTCATCCTTTCCAAGAGGCACCAGTTCCGAGTTACACTATAATTACCTTACTCAGTCTAACCTCTAATATTTTTGTCATGTGGCTGGTGTCGCAATTCACCCGCCCTAGCGTGCAAGAGCGCGTGCAAAGCGCCTTGTTTTTCGAACAATCCACTAAGCTCGTGGTTAGCTCCCCCAAATACCGTCAGTTAAACGAAGCCGAGCTAGTCGCCTTAATGGCGCGGTTTGTAGGTGAATCGTCAGCACGCAGTAAATTTGAAAAATTTAACCAATACAATAATAAAAAACATCTTAGTAAACAGGTTTATATTCAAAAACTCATTGAACACACTGAACAAACGCTTGCCAGTGTAATGGGGTCATCCTCTGCCCGCCTTGTGTTGCATTCAGCACTCGAAGGTCGGGATATTGCACTCAATGAACTCGCTTTGTTAGTTGAAGACGCATCTGCACAACGCTTGGAATTTAGTAAAAATTTACTGCAAAGTGCGATTGAAAACGCCAGTGAGGGTATCTCCATTGTCGACGGTGACTTAAACCTTGTGGCTTGGAATAAACGATATGTCGAATTGTTTGAATACCCAAAAGAGCTACTTTATGTCGGCTGCCCTATCGAACCCCTTATCCGCTTTAACGTTGAAAAAGGCCTTACAGGCCCGGGCGACGTTGACAAACAAGTCGCTCGCCGAGTCAATTTCTTAAAGCAGGGTAGTCCCCATAATTCAGAACGCCAACATAACAATGGTAAGGTCATTAGTATCCAAGGTAACCCTCTGCCTGACGGCGGTTTTGTGATGTTGTTCACTGACATCACTACGTACCGTCAAGCCGAACGATACCTTAAAGAAGCTAATCTAGATCTCGAAAGCCGAGTTATCGAGCGCACGCAAAAGCTAGAAGAAACCAATCGGGAGCTTGAAGTCGCGCGGGAAAGATCAGAAACCGCTCATATCAAAAAGAGTCAATATCTAAATGCCGTAAGTCATGACCTAATGCAGCCCCTTGAAGCTGCCCGTTTGTTTACATCTGCTTTGGCGAGTCAACCAGAGTTAACCGACAAACAACTGGTGCAGGTTAACAATATCAACGACTCGTTAAAGGTGGCTAACGACCTGTTGGCCAACCTTGGTGAAATAGCCCGTATAGAAAGCGGTAATATTCACCCTCAATTCGACAGCTTTTCATTAACAGCGTTATTTGAAGAACTTAAACGAGATTTCTCTGCGGTCATTGACAAACAGCAGGTCGAGGTACGATTTGTAAAAACCGAAGTTTGGGTTAAATCCGACCGCCACTTATTGCGCCGCATCTTGCAAAATTTACTTGGTAATGCGATTCGCTATGCTGCGCCTGGCAAAGTACTGCTTGGTGTTCGACGCTCTGGCAACAATGTAGTCGTTCAAGTGCTTGATAATGGCGATGGTATTCCACTGGATAAGCAACAGCTAGTTTTTGAACAATTCACCCAATTGAATACCAACAAGCAATCCGGTGCTAAAGGCTTAGGGTTGGGGCTGAGTATTACAAAAAGTTTAGCCGAACTCCTCAACCACCCTCTAACACTAACCTCTAGAAGTGGTCATGGCTGTAATTTTAGTATTACTATCCCGCAAGCGGTGCCTCAATTCACTTATCCTGTTGCTACACCAACGCCAAAACGCTCCGCTACTGCGCAGAGTGTAAGCTTGCAAGGTGTAACTGTGTTGTGTATCGATAATGACCCTGCGGTTCTCAATGGGATGGTGGAATTACTTAAAAGTTGGCAATGCAACGTAATTAGCGCCGCCTCAACGACGGAAGCTAAAGAAAAGTATCAGCAACAAAAAGACGATATAGCCATTGCTTTGGTGGATTATCAGCTTGAAAACGACCGAACAGGTATCAAGTTAATTGAAGAACTAAGAAGCACCTCAGAACGTTATCTACCGGCAATATTGATAACTGCGACAACCGAGGTTGGTATAGAGCATAAAGCCGCTAATGCAGATTTAGGGTTTATGAGAAAGTTAGTTAAGCCAGCAGCACTTCGTGCGCTAATCAATGCCAAATTAGCTGAAAGGCTTCGTAAACAATTTGTCGACTAATCCATTGCCAACAAATTGTAATAAAATTCAAGAGACCAAAGGCTTACTATTTTGACGCGGATAATTCCGTTTCAAATGCCGTGCCTGATAGATCAAGTTCATTAAGCGTAATAACAGCCTGTGTACGATTTCGTACGTTTAACTTTTTAAAGATAGCAGTTGCATGGGCTTTAATCGTGGCCTCTGACACATGTAAATCGTAGGCAATTTGTTTGTTTAACAGCCCTTCGGCAAACATCATCAAAATTTTATACTGCTGTGGCGTCAAGCTTGCGATTCGTTCTGCAATATCGGATTTTCCTGATTGTGCGGTTTGAGCAGAAAAATTAGGTGGGGTCCAAATATTGCCTGAAAACACTTCATTAATAGCCAAAAAGATGGTTTCTACTGGAGTTGATTTAGGAACAAAACCCGACGAACCATGCTCCATCGCAGAGGAGATAGTATCCACATCATCATATGCAGAAACAACAACAACTGGTATTTGAGGAAAATGTCGCCTCACATGGATTAACGTATTAAAGCCATGAGCTCCAGGAATATTGAGATCCAATAACAACAAATCTGCATCAGTATTTTCGGCCAGAAGTGTATTTAACTCATTAACATTTTCGGCTTCAAGCCATTGTGTATGCGTTAACTTTGACCTTAAGGTTTCTAATAGAGCCTGCCGAAATAATGGATGATCATCAGCAACAATAATTTTGTCTGGCTGCATATGGTTATATCGCTTTTGTTAAATTATCCCAGCGTTAGTCTAGTCTGAAATTAACAAATAGTTAATTAGACTTTTGTCTATTCGCACCTAAACCTAATGCAGATCAACAAAAATCGCTTTTTTAACCTAGTATGAACGAGCGATACAATTCTATGCAGGACTTACGTGGGAATCAACGTCAGTACCCGCGGTATTAGCAACGGAGGATGTCTTCACTTTGTGATTCTGAGTCAGTGGCGCTTTTTTATGATAACGGCCTAAAACCGAAGTCAAAACAAAAAAACCAAGTGTCGAATACAGCAATTGTTCTACGGTATAACTTGTCAGAGCTAATAACACGACTAACAAATCAATTGATAAAATAACTTTGCCACTATGGATGCCGTATTTTTTCTCAATAAAAAGTGCAAGAATATTGACCCCACCAAGTGACGCATTATTTTTGAATATCAGCAATAATCCAACACCTATTAAACCGCCACCGATAAACGAGGCTAGCCACATAGGGATTGAATTTAAAGAGATGAGCAATTGCATCGTATCTGCAAGAATAGAAACCAACACAATGCCAAACACACTTTTTAACGTAAACGTTTTTCCCATTTGACGGTAAGCGATAACAAAAAACGGCGCATTTACAATGAAGAACCATAACCCCATCGACAACCCCCAACTTTTAGTTGCGAGTGCGGCAAGACCTGCAGTGCCACCAACGATCATATGACTCGATTGTAAAAAGAATAATCCAAGGGCGACTAAGAAGCAGCCTTCAACTATTGCGTACCATTCAAATGCTATTTTTTTCATGACAACTCTGCGTAAATTCGACGGCGCTATTTTAACCTATTAACTCTATCATTACTGAGTAATAGCTCTATTTATCCATTCAAATATTGCCCAAAATCGGCAAGAGATATTTACGCTTAAATAGTGCAAAAGGCGGCTAAACCAAACAGTACCTGACTCTTAAGCCAAGATGCACTAATATTGGGATTTCCACCGTTAATAAAACTTGAATAACACATATATGTCACAATAATAGAGTAGAAACTAGTTCAACTAATCAATTCCAACTCAGTCTAAAAACAACAGGCAAATTGTCAAATGAATTGATGTTTACGTATTAACGCCATGTTATAACAATAAAAATAAATTAGTTTCTCAAACCAATTGGTCCTAGAAGCAGAGAGGGAATTATGAGAAGAGCATCATCAATTTTAAGAAAACACCGCGCAGGTGACCGAGTTTACATTCCTAGTGACTCACGCGATAACCAGTATATTTTGGCTGAAATCCAATTAACAGACGAGTTAATTGAATCCGTTGTCGGCACAATCGACACCAATGCAGACCAGCCATATCAAAAGTTTTACCAAAAATTGTCTCATCAAATTTTTGAAGTAGTTGAACAACACGGTCTGACACACGTTAATTTTGTTGCGAATAACAAACTAGTTCGTGTACGTTACAGTGGCGAGCAACAAGTGCTACATAGTAATCAGCAGTCTTTTTTCTTTTACTGCCCAGAACATAACAGCACATTTAAAAGCTATTACGACAACGCAATTAGAGCGCGAAAAGTAAAAATATTATTTTTAGCAACTGGTGACGAGTTACGCCTTAATTCTGGCAAATTCCATAATGCCGTGTTTAAAGCGGTTAAAGACATTTCAGCTAAAATAGGCTTAGCACCTAACGCAATAAAATTACGCGACCATCAACATCTTACTTTTGATTTATTCACGAAAGAGAAAGGTCATAAAGAAACTATCACTCATAGTTTCCGTGAAATTGCTGATCGCTATCAAAGCCAAGGTCAAAAGATTGGTGAACACACCTCAATTACTTACGCGATTGCCAGTGTACCAATGGCTCGACGTTTATTAAAAGGCACTGACATTGATTACAACTGTGATACGCCTTTCACTAAATTGTATGAAAAAGTAGAGAGCATATTTAAAGACGCATGTAGTGAAAACAATATTGACCAAGCGGCACTAATTGCCAATGGCCTGTCGCCGTTTGTTCGTTATGACAAGTCAGAAACAGCAGAAGTACAAGGTGAGTTAATATCTATTGGTGTGGATCCAAGCAATAACAAAAGCCGTTTCTGTGTACATTGGAGCGGTGATAAATTAGCAGACACAATACGTTTTGTCTTTTTCGCTGACGAGTCAGATGAAAATAATAACAACTACGGGAAGTTTGTTAATCAAGTGATGCAAACCGTAACTAAGTTTGCTGACGATGTGAATTGGAAAAAAGATAACGACGATATTATCATTCGTGTTCATCAACATATCATGCAACAAGTGTAATATTTATATGCCCCTGAACTGCAAAGTGACGGGGCAATTTCCGCCTAGTATCACGCCCACGCAATACTTCTAAGTATAATTCGCTTAATTTAATATTCAGATTTTTTGACACTTTGAATTAATGAACGGATTGCAACTGACTATTCTTAATGACTGTTATTACTGGCTGATGCTATTTTTTAGTGTCGTTCCTTGTTATCCAAGATACTAGGAAGAAACCAGGTTGGGTAGTTACGTTGAATTTTCGAACCGTTAGATAAGTGTCAGGCTAAAACATTAAACAGCAGATACAAAAATGCCAGTGACAAGTCACTGGCATTCATACTTTTAAAACTAACTAATTATGCTTCAGCAATAACGTTAATTTTGATAGACGCAGTTACTTCTGGGTGAAGTTGGATAGCGATATCAAACTCTCCAGTTTCACGGATTGCGCCTTCAGGCATTTTAACTTCAGCTTTAACGACTGCAACACCAGCTTCTGAAATAACGTCAGCGATGTCACGAGTTCCGATAGAACCAAATAGTTTACCTTCGTCACCAGCTTTAGAAGCGATAGTCACTTCTGCAAGCTCAGTAACTTGAGCAGCACGAGCTTCAGCGGCAGCTAATTCTTCAGCAACTTTTGCTTCTAATTCTGCACGACGAGCTTCGAATTGCTCTAAATTGCCTTTAGTCGCTGGAACTGCTTTTCCCTGTGGGAATAAGTAGTTACGCGCGTAGCCAGATTTAACGACTACGTTGTCACCAAGTGAACCTAAGTTGGCAACTTTATCTAAAAGGATTACGTTCATATGTATTAAACCTCTTAATTACCAGTCTTATTGATGTAAATCTGTATAAGGCAACAATGCTAAAAAGCGTGAGCGTTTGATTGCACGAGCTAGTTGGCGTTGATACTTTGCACTTGTACCTGTGATACGGCTAGGTACGATTTTTCCACTTTCTGTAACATAGTTACGTAGAGTTGCTAGATCTTTATAATCTATCTCTTTGATGCCATCTGCTTTGAAACGGCAAACTTTACGACGTCTAAAATAACGTGCCATTAGAGTCTCCTAATTGAGTTTTTCAATGTGTTGAGCGTGAAGTGCAAGAATGGGTTGACCATTTTTACTTTCGTGACGGTTTAAAAAACCACTCACATTAACTTCATCACCTACAACAAAATTTTGTATTAACTGCCTTTGTTGTTCACCACAGGTTACAACATGAATTCGAATATAAGCGTTTCGGCTAAACTCGTCTTCCTGTTGAATAGAACGATGTTCAATTGAAAATTGACCATGAACTACGCCTGCAGGACTTTCAGAAAACTTGGGTGATTTGCAAATTTGGCCCGTTAAGACCACCTGATTAAACACCTAAGCTATCCTCAATTAAGCAGCTTCTTTCTTCTCTTCTTTAGCCAGAGGAGAAGGTTCAGTAACTGCATGGTCCTTACGGATAGTTAGAGAACGCAATACCGCATCGTTGTAGCGGAATGTTTCTTCTAATTCAGCAATTACTTCACTCGGCGCTTCAACATTCATAAGAACGTAGTGTGCTTTGTGTAATTTCTCAATTGGATAAGCTAATTGACGGCGACCCCAGTCTTCAAGACGGTGTACTTGGCCATTGGCTTCAGTAATAGAACCAGTATAACGTTCAATCATACCAGTTACTTGTTCACTCTGGTCAGGGTGAACCATAAAAACGATTTCGTAATGACGCATCGTTAGATTCCTTTTGGATTAGTAGCCTTAAACTCAAGCTCAGCCAAACTTGTACAAAGGCAAGGAACAAAAATTGATAGCTGATTTGGGGGCGCAATTATACCTACTTTTTGATTTGGCTCAATCGATTTGATGACTTTTCAAACAATTAGTTTAGATAACCCTATTTTGTTAGCACTTACCAACCGCAAGTGCCTAATTTTTGCGCAAAATGTAACAAAGTGTTGCACAGAAAAAGCGCAACCTTTATTCTGTATAGCAAATGAGCAATGTGATTTAAGAGCAGTGCCGTAATTAAGTTAATTAAGAAAAATAAAAATGGCTCAAGCTGAACAACGTGGTTTTGCTATCAAATATTTGGAATCTCAGGTCGAAGACAATTATTCTCGATTTGTCGTAGCGACTTACGTGTTGGGCATCATTGCATTGCTATTTTGTTGCCGCAACATATACCATCAAGTCAACGACATTAACGGAGAATACAGTAGCCCTTACCTAATAATTTGGTTTGGCCTATTTTTATGCTCAGCCGTTTTCCGTTTTGTTTTACCTACAGCGAAAGCCTATAACAACATTAAGAACATGGACTTCTTGATGATGAGTTACGCCATAATCGTATGCATTATTGCGGCGTCTATTACCGCTTTACAGTCCTTATTAACGCCAAATTTCACCGCATTCTCGTTTGCTATTTTAGGCACAGTAACCGCGTACCGAGCCTGTTCTCTTAAATATGTCATCATTATGGCAATTGCCACAACCCAATTCTCAGTGGTTTATTTCCATTTTTATGATCAGCCTTTTAGCGTCCTATTTTTGTTTCCCATCATTGCGATTTGTGTCGTTTCATTTTTAATTGCCAACTCGCTAGAGAGCAACCGCAGACTGATGTTAAAACTGTCCATGGACTTAAAAAAGACCAACGAAAAACTCAAAGAAGAATCCATTCAAGATCCATTAACAAAATTGTACAACAGACGTTATTTAACGGACTTCTTACTGCGCGAAGTTAAAGAATTTGCACGCTCAAATGAGTCTTTTTGCATTGCTGTATGTGACTTAGATCACTTCAAAAAAATTAATGACACATTAGGTCACTTAACTGGTGACCAAGCCCTTATAGCAATCGCGGAAGTATTAAAACAAAGTAGCCGATCTACGGATATTTTGATCCGATTTGGCGGTGAAGAATTTGTTATTGTCATGCCACGTACTAAAATTTCGGCTGCACTGACCGTGATTGAAAGAATGAAGGCAAATATCGAGAAAAATCAATTTGAAGGAATTTCTTGGCCGCTATCAGCAAGTTTTGGATTAACTCAAATTAAACCCAAAGACACTGACATTCTGCTCCTTGCCCGCGCTGACAATTTACTTTATCAAGCCAAAGATGCTGGCAGAAATTGCATCATGACGGATCAGGTCGAACATACTCAAAACATCACAGGCTAGTTTTAAATTCATCTAAAGCTGTGAAGTCGATAGCGATATCGTTTTACTGTCGATCTCCTATTAAAAGTGCCTTGAAATACGCAACAACACTGGCGTATATCAAGACACCGTTTTCATAGCGGTTTATTGCTTATAAACAACACCGTCTTTCATTACAAAAGTTACATTTTCCATAAGATCAATATTGCTAATTGGATTGCCATCAACAGCGACGATATCCGCTAAATAACCCGCTTTAATTTGACCAATGTTATCCTGTTGCAAAAGATCAGCACTATTTAATGTTGCCGCCTGAATCGCTTGCATAGGTGTCATCCCAAACCGTACCATACGAGAAAACTGTTTGCCGTTATCGCCATGTGGATAAATTGCCGCGTCTGAACCAAATACCATTTTCACACCAGCTTCGACGGCCATTCTAAAGCTATCACGTTGTGCTTTTGATACGAGTTTTTCTTTGTTGATGTTTTCTTCTGGGACTCCATTTGCTTCACCAAACGCCAACGTATACTCAGTATTATAAATATCACACGACAAGTATGTACCATGCTCTAGTGCCAAATCGATTGCTTCTTGGTCCATAAAGCTACAATGTTCAACACTGTCGATACCAGCACGGATAGCGGCTTTAATACCTTCAGTCCCGTGCGCATGTGCCGCAGCAATTAGACCGCGCATATGAGCTTCTTCGACAGCCGAGCGGATTTCTTCTTCCGTTAATTGTTGTATGCCAACTTTAGTGCCCTTTGAAAACACACCACCTGTTGCACACACTTTTATTGTGTTTGCGCCATACTTGATGTTTTCACGCACCTTAGTTCGCACCGCCCACGGACCATCTGCAACACCACCACTGATACTTTCTGCTTCTGGTGGTGAGAAATTATCATCACAATGACCGCCTGTAATACTAACAGAATGGCCTGCGGCCCAAATTCGAGGCCCGACAACTTCACCAGCGTTAATGCCGTCTCGTACACCAATGACTGAATAACCCTTTGCACCCAAGTTACGAACAGTAGTGAATCCAGCCATCAAAGTTTTTTTAGCATTTTTTACCGCTTTTACCGTCATCCTAGGAACCGAGTTTCCTTTTGATGCCAAAAAGTTCTCTTCCGCATCACCAGTTAAATGAACATGCATATCCATTAAGCCTGGTAATAAGGTTTTCCCCTGTAGGTTAATAATGTCAGCGCCTGCATCAGCGGAGACTTTGCCCTGTCGGCCAACCTCTATAATCACGTTATCTTCAACTAAAACCGACACGTAATTAATCGTTTCGCCACTTTCCACATCGACATAGGCGTCGGCGTTAATGAGGGTTTGTTGTGCTAGTAAATTTGAGGAACAGAATAAAATACTCAATAAAGCTGCTACCGGGACCAAACGCATATGTTACCTTCCACTTTTGTTTTTTCTTATTAATACCTTTGCTTATTAAAGCAGAGTTTCCTAAACAAATATCGGTTTTTATATCGAAGTTCCTGTTGTTCATCGTATTTATCGAGGATGGACGCAAATCCATATGTAAATTACATAAAAAAAGGCACTACGTCGTAGCACCTTGATTTAATATTGACCTCAGTCACTAATTATTACGGACCTATGCTCCGATAACATCGTCGAGTTATACCGACTCCAAGTCACTGTCTGACGCTTCACCGTCGGCTTCTTGATCATTATCCTCGGCATCATCTGGCGAGGACGTTTTAGGATCTTCTCCAATCGCCATTAGCTGTTTCTTCTGCTCCGGCGTGATCTTATGAATTGCCGAAATAAAACATTTCACAGGAATAGTATTCGGCACTAACACATAATCAAATTTAGCCCGCAAAGACCCACCTTGATGTTCTATAGCTAATTGATGAGCAAAGTCGAGATCAAAACAGTTCCGTTGCAATGTCACTAAATAAGGTGAGCGAAAATTACGGTATAAAATAAGGTGTTTCGCCCCTAAAGAGGACCACTGATCAAATTTGAATCCAGGGATTTTATCAGTACGTTCAAGGTTGTTATCCACCACAAACTGTTCATAGGCGGCAGTCCGTTCTTCTTTCGTGAGCGTATTATTTGAGGCGCAACCAACCAATATAAACCCAGCGACAATTATTGATAAAATGAGCTTAAACATAATACCCCTTACTTATTTTAGTTTTACTTAGTATAACCATGAATCTACTACAATATCGTTATCAATTGTAACTATCTATCTAAACCATTTGTAATAACGACATACGATATAGCCAACAAGAACTTTCGTCACACCTTGCTTCCTGTTATTATCGCGCCAAATTCTGATGTCGTGTTTTACAACACGATATTTACTACATTATTTTAGGTGCCTACTCTGTAGGGTAACTGGGAAGATTGGTGAAAATCCAACGCTGCCCCCGCAACGGTTATTTTGAAAAAATAAGCCCGATACCGACCTAAGATAAATAACCGATTTGCGGTGGGCGAATACGGCATCCAACTTCGCCTATTCGTCGCGACCTTGTGTGCCCCTTTCGTCTCATCGAGCTAATATAAGCTCAACTACGAGATGACATGAAACAGTTCTTATTTACAGCTTACTTCTTTTTAATCACTGCAACGCAGGCATTTGCTGACGTCGGTGAAAAATCAGATCAGACTGTAGAAAAAATAGAGCGAATAGAAGTCCTAAATAGTGGCGAGGATACCTCACTTAATACCTATTTAATTGACCAACAAGCCTTATTAGAAACAGCCAATAGCTTATCTTCTGTTTTAGCCAGCTTACCTTCGGTGCAAATACGACAGGTGGCAGGGTTGGGTAACCCAATTGCAATTTCAATCCGAGGTTCAACCAGTCAACAAGTTAATCTACGCATCGATGGTCAACTCATTAATACCGGTCAATTTGGCGGGTTCGATTTAGACCAAATCCCGTTGGCACTAATAGAGTCAATTGAAGTCAGTCAATATCAATCGACATCTACAGGAGTCACACCTATTGGTGGCGAAATTCGAATTAATACAATCAAAGGCGATGGCAGCAATGCAAGTTTGTCTGCCACGTTAGGCAGTTGGCAAACCCAAGAAATTAACTTGAAAGGGAATTTGCTTTATAAACAGCATCAATTGTCGATGAGTGTAAACCACCAGCAAACAGACAATGATTATGAGTACTTAGTACCGCAAAGCTTTAACAATAGTCAAGAATCGATAACCGAACCTCTGCGGAATAACCACTTTAGAAAAACTACTTATTTTTTAAGTGACGAGTTTTCATCAAGTAACACAACAACGTCAATCAATGCTCAATATAACGAGCAACTCAAAGCCATTCCTAATTATCAAAATAACTCTCCAGAAATGGCATCTACGCTAGAAAATACCAACTACAGAGTTGGTTTTGAACACGCGACTATACAACCATTTGATTTGTGGCAACTCGACTACGCTGTTAATTTGGAAGCCTATTGGTTTAATCAACAAGAAACATATACAGACCGACCAAAGGCAAGTAAAAACGACATTTACCAATACGATACAGATCAATTTTATGTGCAGTTTTCGGCTCCGACAAAATTCAACACCCTAAAAGTAACGCCCTACATTAATATCAATAACCAAACATTTGTTTCAGATAGTTGGGTTAATCAACAGCGCCCAGCTTGCAATAATTTTCAAAGCTGTGATGTTGAGGCAACTCAACGTTTAATGAACCTCGGCTCGCGACTGAATTGGCCAGGAAAGTCGGCTATACAGTATTCATTACTGTGGAATTTTTTGAACGCTAAAAACACCAATGACGCCCGTTACCAGCCAGATACAAAGAGCTTAAACAGCAGTTATTCTCACCACTCAGCTGAATTTGATGTGAGTTATCGGTTTAACCATCATCGCATTTCAGCCCATATCGCTAAAGGGATAAGAACCCCAACGCTAAGCGAATTATTTGGTGACCGAGGTTCTTTCAAAGGAAATGAAGACTTAAAGGCTGAACTTGCCAATTCAATTTCACTTAACTGGCTCGCCCGTTGGCAAAATATCAATATTCAAAATACGCTGTATGCCCAACAAATTGATAATTCAATCGTCGCTATATTTAATTCAAGTGGCATCGGTAGTTACACCAATGTCGCGTCATCAACGTTATTTGGTCTATCGACGCAATTGGATATCGCCGTAACGCCGAATTTTAAACTTATCGCAACCATCGACCTCATTGACTCAAATACACAATCTGACATTCATGTGTTTGATAATAAAAAGCTGCCTGGTATTTACCACCAACAATATCAAGTTCAGGCCCAATATTCGTTTAACCAAACTTGGTATCTAAGCCTCCAAACTCGAATCGAAAACGACTTGTACTTTGACCGAGCAAATAAAGTCTCGTCTCATTCTGGTTTTCCAACGGACAACAATACCACGCAGCTGCAATTGTCTTGGCATCACGCCAAGTACAGTGCCTCGTTGGCGATAAACAACATTTTTAACCAATCCTATTACGACTTAGCCAATCGCCCAGCGGCCGGTCGAAACATCAATTTTAAATTTACTTTGAAGGAGTTCTAATGAAACAACAGTACAAACTTACTCTCGCGGCCCTATTCGCCGTCACTTTTATCTCTGCCTGTAGTAGCGATGACGACAATAAAGATGACAACACTGATGTCGAAATCATTGTTGAAACCACACCTAGCAATGCCGTTGTTCAAACGATTGCACCTGACTATACATCATCAGAATTAGTTATGGTTACCGGCGACGACGCGCAAGTCAGCACAGGTTATCAAGTCAAAGACAAGTCAGACTTTACGGTATCTGCCTATAACAACGAAGTGTTCCATATTGGTCGTTTTGGGATTGATACTATTGAAAAGTTTGCCTCTGACAATCTCGATGTGGCGACTTGGTCTTACTCTACTCAAGATGACTTAGACACGACATCTCGTAACCCTTATGCCATTGCATTTGCTTCTGATCAAAAAGCGTATTTATTGCGTTATGGCTCACCAACGGTTTGGATTGTTAATCCACAAGCAACTCAAGCTGAAGACTTTAAAATTGGTGAATTGGACCTAAGTGCTTATGCTGAAAATAACAGTGCTCAAACCCCATCACCTTCATCTGCAGTGATCACCGATGGAAAGTTATTTATCGCCATGCAACGTATAGACGATAGTTGGAACGCTCAATCAGCTTATGTTGCCGTGTTTGATACTGCAACTGACGCTGAAATTGAAACCAATGCATCGTCAACCGATAGCGTTATGGGTATTCCAGTTAACGGCGTTAATCCGCTTGAAAATAGCTTAGTTGCATTTGGCGATGAAGTATTTATTACATCACGCGATAGCTACTCTAGCTTTGACTTAAGTGGCAGCATGATTGAAGCAATTGATACAGACACGTTTGCACTACGTGAAGTATTAACTGCGTCGGATATTACGGACAATACAGCGGCTAATATCAAAGCTTCAGTGGTTGTTGACGCTGACACTGGGTTTTTCTTCGTAAGCCAAAGTGTTTATGAACCGTCATACCACGAAGTTTCTGCTTTATACCAATTTAACCCAACAACCGGTGAAATTAACACTCAAACTGTTGCGGGTTCTGGAGAAGAAGCAATCAATGCTATTGCTTATGATGCCAATGGATATCTTTGGATTGCAGTAGGCTCAAACACCACGCCAGGTTTAGACATTCTCGACTTAGAAACTGGCGAATTATATGGTGAGCGATTACTTACAGACTTAAACCCTGCGGTTATCGCAATCTTAGAAGACTAGGTTTTTAATGCGCTTGAATGAGCGCGTTCGAGAAACCATAAACACTTAGTTTTCAAAATTTAAAAAGGGCGGATAGTTAAAACGCCCTTTTTTATTGCCTATCTTTTTATTTGTGCGTTCGTTGATAGTTAACCCTTTGCTAAGCACTTGCCCCTCTCAAAGCGTCAAATAATAATTAACGAAACCCATCTATCTTTTTACACATGTCACCTAGGCCAATAAGCATTCGACGACTAAAGCGATGAATAAGATCAGCATCTACTTCCATAAATTGATTGTTTTTAACCGCCGGTACAACAGTCCATTTTTGCCAATCGATTTTAGGTTGAGGCTTATCTGACTTTTCCTGCGGCATAATAATAATTGAAGGCTGAGCGACAATGACATTCTCTATACTGATCTGGGGATACTCAGTTGGGTTGTTGGCAAAAACATTGACCCCACCACACGTTTCAATAAGTTGATTGATCCATGTATTTTTGTTTACTGTCATCATCGGTTCCGACCACAATTGATAAAACACGTCAACAGGATGGCGATTACCGTAACGTCGTTGAATAATCTCCAAGTCATCTTCAAACTGATCCGCGAGTACCTCTGCATTATGTGATAAGCCGGTTAACTCGCCAAACATTCTAAGTTCCGCCGCAACGCCACTCAATGAAGTAGGCTCGCTGTAAATCACAGGTAACCCCAACTTTTCTAATTGAGCAATATCACCATCTTGATTCCCGCCTTTCCAGACAATGATGAGATCAGGTTTAAGGGCCAAAACCTTTTCCATTTGAATGCCGTAATAGCCTCCAACCCTTGGAATATCTAACGCTTCCACGGGGTAATCGGCATAATCGACAGTGGCGACAATTTTATCACCCGCACCAATATCAAATAACGACTCAACGATATGCGGTGCGAGCGCAATAATTCGCGTCGCTGGTTTTATGTTCGCTTTGGACGCAGCCATGCCAGAGCTCGAAACCGTTAGGCCGAAGCTAATTAGACACGTTAAAATACTCGCGGTTATCAGATTTTTCATGGGTTAGAAATCAAATCCTTTTTGTGCTTTCACACCCGAATCAAAGGCGTGTTTGACGTTTCTAACTTCACTAACCGTGTCGGCCAATTCAGTTAATTCACGGTGCGCGCCGCGACCGGTTAAGATCACTGATTGCATTTTTGGTCTATTTTTTATCGCTTCGAGCACATCTCCAAGTTCGATGTAATCGTAGGTGATCATATACGTTAATTCGTCGAGTAAAACCAAATCGATACTCTCATCTGCCAAGTACTGCTTAGCGACAACCCAAGCTTCCTGAGCTGCGGCCGTATCTGAGTCACGATTTTGCGTTTCCCAGGTAAAGCCGGTTTCCATAAACGTAAATGGAACACCAACTTTTTGCAATAAATTGCGTTCACCACACTCCCAGCCGCCTTTAATGAATTGCACCACTGCGGCACTCATACCGTGACCAACACAACGTGCAACAGTGCCAAAACCAGACGTAGATTTTCCTTTACCGTTTCCGGTTATCACTTGGAATACACCTTGTTCGGTTTGTGCTTTAGCGACTCGTTCGTCGACTTCTTTTTTTATCCGTTGTTGACGTTCTGCGTGTTTCTCGTCGCGGCGGGCTTTTAGTTCATCTTGACTCATGAGTCATTCCTATTATTTGTTGTATTTTTTGCATATCTAAATTAGCGCGTAATGAATCGGCTAATTGATCCAGTTGTTCTTCTCTATGACGGTTTAAGTCAAATCCTGCTTTAATACCGTGTGCAGGGTTTATCCAGTCAAACAATAAATGGCTTATCTGTGGGCTATCAAATAATCCGTGGATGTAAGTTCCCATAATTTGATTATCGTCTGATACAAAACCGTCAGGTTTTTTCACAATGCCCTTGTCTTTATCATAGTCGTCAATATAAAAAGCTGGCTGACGTAATGCGGCTCCTGTGGAATGGCCACAATGAATTTCATAACCGTTAAACGAAACAGCGTGCAGAGCACTCGTACCAGCAATTTGAGTTAAGGTTTTCGATTCTGTTAACTCAGTTTCAAAGTCAGCTAATGCTAACCCTTTGGTTTTAGGCGTACTGGACTCAACACCATTAGGATCAAAAATGGTATGGCCTAACATCTGAAATCCGCCACAAATACCCAGTAATTTGCCGCCATAACGCAAATGCCGATTAATTTGCGCCGGCCATTTGTTGTATTTTAAGTGAGTCAGATCGCCAATGACATTTTTACTGCCGGGTAAAATAACCAGATCACAATTAGGCAAAGATTCAAATATACCAACATATTGTAAATCAACATTTGGGTGTAACCGAAGTGCGTCAAAGTCCGTATGATTGCTAATGTGCGGAAGCACAATTACGGCAATTTTTAATTGCACAGTTCCGGTCTTATTTTCAATGCTTATCGCATCTTCAGCATCTAACGCTAAATCGTGAATATAAGGCAAAACCCCCAAAACCGGCTTATTTGTTTTATCTTCCAGCCAATCAAGTCCCGATTGTAATAATGCAATATCGCCACGGAACCGATTTATCACAAACCCTTTTACCCGCGCCTGCTCTGTTTCAGATAGCAGCGCCAATGTACCGACTAGGTGCGCGAATACACCACCTTTATCGATATCGGCAATAATAATAACCGGGCAGTCGACAGCTTCGGCATACCCCATATTTGCAAGATCATTTTCCCTAAGGTTAATCTCAGCAGGACTGCCCGCCCCTTCCACTAACAATAGGTCAAACTCAGTGGCTAATCGTTGATGCGAAACCAGTACCGCGTCCATCGCCACTTTTTTGTAGTCGTGGTAAGTATCCGCTTCCATGTTACTCAAGGCTTTTCCATGAATAATGACCTGCGCGCCTGTATCTGAGTTTGGCTTTAATAAAATGGGATTAAAATCGACTCGCGTTTTTTGTCTTGCCGCAACGGCTTGTAGTGCTTGGGCCCGGCCAATTTCACCACCATCGTCGGTAACGGCACTATTAAGTGCCATATTTTGTGGTTTAAACGGGGCTGTTTTTACGTTTAAATCTGAGAAGACTCGGCACAGTCCAGCGACTAACGTGCTTTTTCCTGCATCGGACGTAGTCCCCTGCACCATTAATACTTTCATTGTTCGCCCTTTTGCGGTTTTAGCCTCATATTTAAACCGGCGACAATAAAATCAACCGTACCAGCAAGGCTTGCGATATCCTGATGTAGCCACCCAGCTTGGTCGACAAAAGTACGAGACAATTCACCCAAAGGGACTATGCCCTGACCCACTTCGTTACTGACCAATACAATCTGAAATTTATTGTGTGCCGCGTTTTCCAACACGCTGAGCAGCCGCTGCTTTTCATTTTGCCACGCCGCGTCATTGTCTTTACAAAGCCAATTAGTTAAATACAGAGTTAAACAATCAACAATAATGCAGGTGTGTTCAGTTGCATTTTGCTCTATCGTATCGGCTAACTGAAGTGGCGATTCTATTACTGCCCAACTTGCTGGGCGATGGTTTTTATGATGTGCGATGCGATCAATCATTTCATCATCGAGACCTTCGGCAGTCGCAATGTAAATGACGTTTTTTCCTGATCTTGCAGCCGCGTTTTCGGCAAAACGGCTTTTGCCAGACCGTGCGCCCCCTAAAATAAAGTGAATGCTGTTGGGTCCCATCATTATCCCACCAGCCAAACAACTAAGAGGACGTAAACCAGTATTTCAAACACTTGTTGTGTGGCGCCTAATATATCGCCGGTGTACCCGCCAAGTTGTGATTTCATGTATTTCTTAAATGCCAACCGTAATGCCAATATGACGCCAATACTCAATAAAACATGGGTTATGGCAACCTCCAATACGAATAACAATATCAAGCCAACAATAGCTAAAGAGCACATTAATAATCGCCATGCACCGCTAGGTAACTCCTGTGCAATCGGCTTGGTTTTGCTTTGTTGATCAAGTTGCACGTAGGGCAACGCACCAATTAGGCTCACCGCGATAACTCGACTTACACTATGACTTGTGAACAAAGCGACAACAAACTCAATAAAGCCGACATTAATAAGACTAACAAGCAGTTGGTATTTTATTAATAAAACAATAATCAACGCCGAACTGCCATACGTTCCAATACGACTATCCTTCATAATGTTGAGCTTTTGTTCTTGAGTCCAACCACCACCAAGACCATCAGCGGTATCAGCCAAACCATCTTCGTGAAAAGCACCGGTTAACATTAAGCTAACGGCCATACTTAGCGCGACAACAATTTCCGGAGGAAGTATCAATAACAGTGGCCAACTAACAATGGCTAAAATCGCGGCAAGAACAAAACCGACAAATCCAAAATAAGCGGATGTGTGGTTTATGTCACTGTCATTGACCTGCTCTTTGATCACGATAGGAATACGAGTTAAAAACACCAGTGCCAAACGGAAATAAAACCAATGTTGTTGAAGGTTTTGTCGCTTGCTCATTTGTGAGTTTGAAGTTGAATTCATTGGTTCGTCACAACATCGTCAACCTGCGCTGACTCAAAACTGGCCATGTCATTATAAAAGCCACAAGCGGCCATAATGAGCGGCAAACTTAATGCTGCGCCAGTACCTTCGCCTAACCGCAAATCAAGATCCAGTAGTGGCTCCGCGTCAAACCAATCTAACATAGCCGCATGACCCTGCTCGCCGGACGCATGGGAGAAAATTAAGTAATCACTGACATGTGTATTGATGAGTTTCGCTACCATGGCCGCGGCGCTGCAAATAAAGCCATCGACCACAATGGGTATTTTTAACTCTGCCGCCGCTAACATAGCACCGCAAATTTGCACAATTTCGAAGCCCCCTAATTGGGCTAACAATGTGATTGGCTCATTAGGAGTCGGTTGTGACACCTTTATTCTGTCGACAGCCTGTTGGACTAGTTTGATTTTATGCTTAAATACATTATCGCTAATGCCGGTACCTCGACCTACGGCGTCGGCCGCCGATAAATTTAATATAACCGCCATCAAAGCCGACGCACTACTCGTATTGCCTATGCCCATTTCACCAAATGCAATTAAGTTACAGCCTTGTTGATGTTTCTCAGCGACAAGAGATTTAGCCAGCTCAAAACCTTTGATAACTTCCGCCGTTGTCATCGCATCTTGCAAATGAATGGCCTGTGTCCCCGCGCCTAATCTTTGGTTTAAAACACCAAGGGATTCAGCAACAGGAACAAGTATACCCGCGTCAACGACGGTGAGTTGCCAATGGCACTGACGAGTAAACACGTTAATGGCCGCTCCGCCGTTGGCAAAATTCATCACCATTTGTTGCGTCACTTCACTGGGCGCTATGGATACCCCATGCGCTGCGATACCGTGATCAGCGGCAAACACAATTAGGTTAGGCTGAGTAATTTCTAAGGTTTGTTGCCATGCGCCTGCATTGTCTGAATAAATTTCAGCCAATGTTACAGCAAGAGATTCAAGCTTACCGAGGGCACCAAGTGGTTTCGTTTTATTGTTAATTTTATTGGTAATTAAAGCGCTAAAAGAAGTCGACAATGGGGCTATTTCAAACATATTAATCAAGCGCCTTACGTTTTCGTAAATAAAGGAGAGACAGAAAAAATACGCTGCCAATGGCTGAGGTAATAATTCCAATGGGTAGTTCTTGATTGGTCAAGATTATTCGTGAGCCTATGTCTACCCACAGCATAAAAATCCCGCCAACAAAGGCGGTGACAAAAAAGCTAAACCGACTGCCGTTAGTCACAAAATAACGAACAATATGCGGGATCATTAACCCCACAAAACCTATCCCGCCGCATAGGGCAACTATCGATGCCGTCAATAACGAACTCAACAGCAACATATTGATACGTAGTCGCGATACATTAATCCCTAATGTGGTGGCGCTTTCATCGCCTAATAACAACGCGGTGAGTTGGCGTTGATGTAAAAACATAAAAACTAAACAGATGGAAACCACTGTGGTGGGGATCCATAGGGTTTGCCAATCCGCTCGGGCAAAACTACCTAAGGTCCAAAACATAATCGAGGTGACCGCTTGTGGATCACTCCAATACAGCATTAAACTGGTAAAAGCGCTAAATAAAAACGATAACGCCACGCCAGCCAACAGCATATTTTCAACTTGTCTAGGGCCATAATGCCCTGCAATAACTAACAACATCACAACGGCAAGCAAGCTACCGACAAATGCGCCTATCGACAAATAAAAACCAAATCCCAACGACGTAACAGACATAAGGGCAACAACACCTAAAGAAGCGCCTGAGGAAATGCCAAATAAATAGGGATCTGCAAGTGGATTTCTCGTCACTTTTTGTAATATCAAACCCGCTAAAGCCAAACCACATCCAGCGACAAATGCCAATAAGCTGCGTGGCATCCGTAAGTCCCATACAATGCTACTAATATAGCTAGACTGATCATTCGATAGCCCAAACACTGAATCAAATACTTGGCTAAACGACAACTGTGCGGCACCAATAGATAACGCTGATGCAAAACTGAAGATTAAAATGAGCAAAAGGATTACTGAAAAATAGACCATTTGTTTAGTTGCGTTATTCTTCATGGTCGGTTCCCGCAACATAGCCATAATAATAAGTAACTAGTGGTGCACTATGCTGAGGATGCTCAGACACTTTTGTGCAAACATCAAATACCTTAGACAATTGATGTTCTGTAATAACCGATTTAGGTGAACCACTGGCCACCAACTTACCCCCTTTTAATAGCAATAAGTTGTCACACATCGAAGCCGCTAGATTGAGGTCGTGAAATGACGCTATAACGGTAATACCTAAAGACTTAGCCAATTCCATAATTTGAATTTGATATTTGACATCAAGATGACTTGTTGGTTCGTCCATGATGAGAACTTGCGGTTTTTGTACAATGGCTCTGGCGATCATCACTCGCTGTTTTTCACCACCAGATAAAGTTTCAAAGTTATCCGCTTGTTTGTCACTAACACCAACCTGTGTCATTGCCGCTTGCACTGCTGCATGATCGTTTCCATCTAAGCGACTTAGCCACGACTTATGAGGCGTCAGCCCCAATGCGACGACATCGGCCACTTTGAGCTGAAAGTCTTGCGGTGTGTGCTGCAATACGACAGCCACTTGTTTGGCGTATTCTGTTGGCGACAACGTTTGAATGTCATCCCCTATATAACGCACAACACCTGAAGTTGGTTTCATATAACGATAAAAGCAACGAAGTAATGTCGACTTACCAGCGCCATTTGGCCCTAATACGCCGGTAAAACTTCCTTTATTAATGGAGCAAGAAATATTGTCGAGAATAACGCGTGAATGAACGTGCCAACAAAGTTGGTCAACGTCTAAAATAGTTTGCTGCTGTGTAGATATCAAAGTCACGCCGTTTGCTTAGCTCTAATAATGCGGGCGTAAAGAGGTAGATCAATTTAAAGGTAAACTGATGTTTCCCCTAATACGAGTATGCCCGCTCGTTTAGGTCAATTATGTTCTTATTAAAATACTCTGGTATCCTGACTTTCAGCTACTCGATGTTTGCCTTCCCAACCATAATTTAATTTTGGCCAGTGGTTTCAAACATTGCTCTGAATACAGTTGCGGGTACAGTTGTGGATTCGAACCACATTCCCAGTTTTAATAAGTTGTCTCTGAGCGCCATCATACAGCAAAATAGCAATTAGTATGAAGAACAATCAGACATCTGGATGGCTATTATCCAAAAGACTACATAAATAGCAAGGTCAAACTTGCCTCCTGACTTAAAAAACATGATTTAAAACAAGGCTAAAAAACAAGGCTTACCCAAGGAGGATGATTGTCGTCGGAATAAACTTTAACGCAAATAACACCGCCATATTTAACCTCTAATCGACTGTGAATACTGCTCAACGGCGACACCCCAGTGACCAAACCAATGATTTGTTTGATAACACCAGCGTGGGTTACAACCAAGACGTTTTCTTCTGTATGCTGTGCAACTTGATGTTCCCACCATGCTTTGACTCGAATCGAAAAATCAGCAAATGTTTCCCCCCGCGGAGGCGTTACCGTATCAGGTGTTTCCCAAAAGTCGCCAATATTTGGCTTAGGCATCTGCCAAAGCTGATCAAACGCTTCGCCATCCCACTCGCCAAAGTTCATTTCTTGGATTGCGGAAGAGAAATCTAGGGGCAAATTTTGATTAATTGAAAATTCTTTTGAAAATACTTTGCAACGTTTTAATGGCGAAGAAATACAGCGATTTATATCAAGTCCATAAGTGGAAGTACGCATTTGTTGCAATCCCACTACTGACAGCGGAATGTCTGTATGCCCTGCCAACTGGCCTTTGCCGGTTAATTCACCATGCCGTAAAAAATAAAAGTAACAGGTTTTCAAAATCATTCCGACGAACTTTTGTTCGTTTTTCAACCTTATATTCCAGCTAGATTGAACTAAGTCGATAAACAAATCCAACTTTTTTGGATTAAAAGTGTGCTGTTTTATGCTTTTAATGGTAGAATCCCGCGGCTTTTTTTAACCAATCCATTTTGAGAAGATAGAGTACGATATGGCTGACTTATCTAAATACAGAAACATAGGTATCTTCGCTCACGTTGATGCTGGTAAAACCACAACAACTGAGCGTATTTTAAAATTAACTGGTCAAATTCATAAGACCGGTGAAGTACATGACGGTGAGTCTACGACTGACTTCATGGAACAGGAAGCTGAGCGCGGTATTACTATCCAATCAGCAGCAGTAAGTTGTTTTTGGAAAGACCACCGTTTTAACGTTATCGATACTCCAGGACACGTTGACTTCACAGTTGAAGTATATCGTTCTCTTAAAGTATTGGACGGCGGTATTGGTGTATTCTGTGGTTCTGGTGGTGTTGAACCACAATCAGAAACTAACTGGCGCTACGCGAATGACTCAGAAGTTGCACGTATTATCTTCGTAAACAAATTAGACCGTTTAGGTGCTGACTTTTACCGCGTTGTTAAACAAACTAAAGACGTACTTGGTGCTAACCCACTAGTTATGGTACTTCCAATCGGTATCGAAGACGATTTCACTGGTGTTGTTGACTTGCTTACACGCAAAGCTTACGTTTGGGATGACACTGGTCTTCCTGAAAACTACGAAGTAACTGATGTTCCTGCGGACATGGTTGACAAAGTAGAAGAGTACCGTGAAGCGTTAATCGAAACTGCTTTAGAGCAAGACGATGACCTTTTCGAAGCATACTTAGAAGAAGGCACAGAGCCTTCAATGGAAGACATCAAGCGTTGTATCCGTAAAGGTACTCGTACAATGGATTTCTTCCCAACATACTGTGGTTCTGCATTTAAAAACAAAGGTGTTCAATTAGTTCTTGACGCTGTTGTTGATTACTTGCCTTCACCTACAGAAGTTGATCCTCAGCCACTAACTGACGAAGAAGGCGAACCTACTGGTCGTCACGCTATCGTTTCTGCTGATGAATCTTTCAAAGCGTTAGCATTCAAAATCATGGATGACCGTTTTGGTGCCCTTACGTTCGTACGTATCTATTCAGGTAAACTGAACAAAGGTGATACGATCATGAATGCTGCTACAGGTAAAACTGAGCGTGTTGGCCGTATGGTTGAGATGCAAGCAGATGACCGTAAAGAACTTACTTCAGCACAAGCGGGCGACATCATCGCTATCGTTGGTATGAAAAGTAACGTTCAAACTGGTCACACATTATGTGATCCTAAAGACCCAATCATCCTAGAAGCAATGGTATTCCCTGAGCCAGTAATCTCAATCTCTGTTAAGCCTAAAGATAAAGGTTCAACTGAGAAAATGGGTATTGCCATCGGTAAAATGGTTGCTGAAGATCCAACATTCCGCGTTGAAACTGACCAAGATTCTGGCGAAACAATCCTATCTGGTATGGGTGAGCTTCACTTAGACATCAAAGTTGATATCTTAAAACGTACTTACGGTGTTGAATTAGAAGTTGGTGAACCTCAAGTTGCATACCGTGAAACTATCACGCAAGCAGTTGAAGATTCATACACGCATAAGAAACAATCTGGTGGTTCTGGTCAATTCGGTAAAATTGATTACCGTATCAAGCCTGGCGAACCTGGTTCTGGCTTCACGTTTGCATCAACTGTTGTTGGTGGTAACGTACCAAAAGAATTCTTCCCGGCTATCGAGAAAGGTTTTGCTGGTATGATGGAAAATGGTGTTCTTGCTGGATTCCCTGTACTTGACGTTGAAATCGAACTATACGATGGTGGCTTCCACGCAGTCGATTCATCTGCAGTAGCATTTGAATTAGCAGCACGTGGCGCATTCCGTCAGTCAATTCCAAAAGCAGGTGCACAACTACTTGAACCAGTAATGTTAGTAGACGTGTTCACTCCTGAAGATCACGTTGGTGATGTTATCGGTGACCTTAGTCGTCGTCGTGGCATGATCGCTGGTCAAGAAGCGGGCGCGACTGGCGTACGTATTAAAGCTGATGTACCACTTTCAGAAATGTTTGGTTATATCGGGTCATTACGTACTATGACTTCAGGCCGTGGTCAATTCTCTATGGAATTCAAAAACTACATGCCTTGTCCTAGCAGTGTTGCAGAAGAAGTTATTGCTGCCGCTAAAGAAGCTAAAAAATCTAAATAAGTTTTTAACTAAATTTATTGTAAAAACCGCTGATTATTCAGCGGTTTTTTTATGCCTGTAAATCAACAAAATACGTCTAGAAGGAACAACAAAGCAGCCTCAGCCTTAAGTTCACAATATTAAATTTTTCTAATATAAGACATTCCCCTATTGTGAAAGTCCGACATTATTACTATTGTTACCAATACTTATTGTATGAAAATTAGAAGACCCTATTATCAGCATGTATTCCTACGTTGCCCGCCAACCTATCGTTGATAAACATAATAATTTATATGCCTATGAATTATTGTTTCGAGATACTGAAAACAACACATTTCCAAAAATACACCCCGACACGGCGACAACAACACTTATTGCAGAAAATGAACTCACTATGGGTTTGCAGAAAGTAACAGACAATAAATTAGCCTTTGTAAATTTCCCCACCGATACGCTAATTAATAACTTTCCAGATTTTATCGACCCAAGTACGGTTATTATAGAAATCCTTGAGGATGTAGAAGTCTCCGACAAATTAATCTCAGTGTTAGAAACACTCAGTAAAAAAGGTTATGTCTTTGCACTAGACGACTTTGACTTTGATGAAAAATGGTTACCTATTGTGCCATTTGCCCAAATAGTCAAAGTCGACATTCAGCTGGTAAGCCTTCTACAATGTATGAAGCAAATTAGACGTGAAGAATATAAACATGTTATTTGGTTAGCGGAAAAGGTTGAGACAGAAAAACAGTTTGCTCAATATTTGTCACTCGGCTTCACCTATTTTCAAGGATACTATTTTTCTCCTCCTGAGATGCTCAAGAAAAACAAAGTAAGCCTATCGCAAAACCTAGTTGTCGAGTTGATTAGCCTAGTGAGCGAACCTAAATTAAATTACAACACACTAGAACAACTATTCTTAAAAGACATAACGCTAACGTATAAATTACTGCGCTTTTTAAACAATGCAAACAAGCAACTTGAGAAAGAAATAGAAAGTGTCCGACACGCCCTTATATATTTAGGTGAGCACGAAGTTAAAAAATATTTATCATTGCTGTTAATCGCAAATTTGGCGTCGGATAAAAATAGCGATTTAGTACTAAAGTCGCTTCAACGAGCTAAATTTTGTGAAATAGTTCTGACTAATGCAACGGATAATAAATTTGATGACAGAGCGTTCTTAGCGGGTATGTTGTCGCAGATAGATTTAATCTTAGGATACCCACTCGATGACGTTTTACAACTCATTCCATTGCACCCAGAAATAAAAGCGGCATTGGTAAAAATAGAATGTCGCCGCTCAATTGCGCTCCAAATCGCTAAAGCAAAAGAGCAAAATAACGAAGAACTTGTGGTCAAATACGCCGAACAATTAGACGCACCAATGGAAAAAGTTGACGCTGCTTATGCGTTTGCGCTGGATTGGTCTAAAACTATCATTTAATGCTCTGATTTGCTTTGTGGTACACTCCGCCCCGTACCACATTTCTAATTAAAGAGGCCCTGATTTTGAGCGAAGTCATATCCAAACGTCTAAACAAATATATAAGCGAATCTGGCTTTTGTTCTAGACGTGAAGCCGACAAGTTAATCGAGCAAAATCGCGTAAAAATTAACGAACAAATTCCCGAGCTCGGCACAAAAGTTTTGCCAGGAGATACTGTAACAGTTGATGGTAAATTGATTAAAGCGAGTGCCGAAAATAAATCGGATAGGATCTATATTGCCTACAATAAACCAATTGGCATTACCTGTACGACTGAAAAACATGTTAGGGGCAATATCGTAGACGCGATCAATCACAAGCAACGTATTTTCCCAATCGGTCGCCTCGATAAACCTTCCGAAGGGCTCATATTTTTAACCTCTGATGGCGATATTGTTAATAAAATTCTTCGTGCCGAAAACGCCCATGAAAAAGAATATGTAGTTACTGTTAGCACCCCATTAAACGACCGATTTAAATCTCGAATGGAAAAAGGCATCCCAATCTTAGGTACCGTAACTAAACCTTGTAAAGTTAAGCTTATTGGGCCAAAGCAATTTTCAATTATTTTAACTCAAGGACTCAATCGACAAATTCGCCGCATGTGTGAATATTTGGGATATGACGTTACGAAATTAAAACGCACACGAATAATGAATGTATCGTTAAAAGGGTTAGCTGTAGGACAATGGCGTGAATTGTCCAAAAATGAAATGGCGACAATAAATAACGCAGTGCAGGGCTCATCCAAAACAGCCGACTAAACCATACAAATATTGGCTTAAATAAACCACTAATTTTGGCATTTTTGCCAGATAGTGGTTTATTAAACCAAACGCAACGTTTCTTTTTTATAGAGATATATTTTAAACCTTTAAAATCATATAGTTAAAACATGGCCTCGATTTTGATTGTTATAGCTTAATAACGTTAAAATTAGGACCGTTTAAAAATATGAAAAAGCTATTCGTTAAATTCACTATCCTTGCACTGTTTACTACTGCGATCTCAGCCTGTGTCATTCATGTTGGGGGCAACAAAGGCCAAAAAGCCAACGTGCAATTAACTGAAAAACTCGAGCTTGATGCCACAGGATTACGTAATTTTGAAATCGAAGCGGGTGCCGGCGACCTTACTATTAGAGGTATTGAGGGACAAACCAACATTATTGTTGAAGCTTCAATCTTCACAACAAAACAAAAAGATTATCAACTCACACTAAGAAAAAACGGTAAATCCGCTGAGCTAGTTGCAAAACATGACGGTAGTTCTGGTTACTGGATTGGCTCTTCACCGCGTATACATTTACAAATAACCATGCCACTTGAACTCGCTTTAACTATCGATGATGGTTCTGGGGATATTTCTATATCAAACGTCACCAACGGTATTGCGATTGACGACGGCTCTGGAAACATTTTGCTCAATCAAGTTGCCAAAGACATTGTCATCGATGATGGTTCTGGTGACATCGTCGTTAAAAACGCACACGGAAATGTTTGGATTGACGACGGCTCAGGTGAACTCTATATCGCCAATATTAAAGGTAACGTGGACATTGAAGACGGCTCTGGCGACCTAACAGTAACTCAAATATCGGGTTTGGTGACAATTGACGATGGTTCTGGCGACATCTCAATAAATACCGCTGGCGGCTTAACGATTATCGAATCGGGTTCTGGCGGATTGGCTATTTCTGGTATCAAAGGGAACGTCTCAATTGACGACTAATGGGGTATAAAATGAAAAAGCTTCTTTATACAATCACAGGTGGTTTGTTGGTGTTCTTAGGTTTGATATTTGTCATTGTCCCTGGGCCGTCGCTGTTGCTACTGATCCCAGGCTTGTATCTACTTAGCTTTGAATACCCAGCGGCAAAGGTTTGGCTAAAACGATGTCAAAAGATGTTGAGTAAGAGTGCCCGTTGGCTTGATGCTCAAATAAGCAAACGCCGCCGTTCCCATTAATTCAGCTGCAAAACGCCCGACCCTGTTGGGCGTTTTGGATTTTGCTATTCCTATTCCTATTCCTATTCCTATTCCTATTCCTATTCCTATTCCTATTCCTAAACAATCACAATGCCACCGCAACATTGTTAAAAAAATACACATCTCAAATTAAAACCTAAACAAATTCAGTGTCAGCTTTCAATTTTCCTCATCGTTAAGTACTCTTAGGTCAATAAAAGATAGGCATATTCGAACCATGTGATTTTATCTCGCATTCGCCGTGCCATTATATCTACGACTTTGACTTCAAGGGATCT
Source organism: Psychrosphaera sp. 1_MG-2023 (assembly GCF_030548245.1). Classification (NCBI taxonomy): domain Bacteria; kingdom Pseudomonadati; phylum Pseudomonadota; class Gammaproteobacteria; order Alteromonadales; family Pseudoalteromonadaceae; genus Psychrosphaera; species Psychrosphaera sp. 1_MG-2023. Next base: position 35,778 of record NZ_JAUORW010000017.1, on the reverse strand, counting down.
GCAGATAAATGAAGCGCTTAAGAAAACAAAAAAATGCGATTGCGATTGGGTTAATCATCACCTTTTTGGCTTTAGGACTAATAAACCCGCAAAACAAACTACTGCAGGAAAACATTTCAAAAATCGAAGGCATTATTTATGACCTAAGGCTCAACGCCACTCTACCGGATACCCCAAGAAAAAGTAGCCACAATATCTTTATTGTCGACATTGACGAAAAGGCGTTAGAAGAAGTTGGTCGCTGGCCATGGAGCCGTGCCACTGTAGGCCAAATGGTTGAACAACTCAAAGAAGCTGGGGTCGTTGTTGTCGGATTCGACGTCGTATTTTCTGAACCAGAAATAAATCCGGTGGATACCTTAATCGACGCTGACGCTTTAAGTCACCTCTCAAAATCTAAACTCGCTGAATTAAGGCTTAAACTCGACGCCGATACGCAGTTTGCACAAACCATAGCGGACTATGACGTTGTTTTAGGTGGTCTGCTACAAGATGACAAGTCAGTTGACGTAGGTACGCTTAAACCGTCTCCTATTGTCATGTTGGATCCTAAAGCCGTTCGAATATCTAGTATGCACTTTGCCGGAAAAGTTGCGAATGTTGAGGTCCTCCAAGAAGCGGCAATCTCGCAGGGCTTTTTCAATTCTGTCCCAGATGTCGACGGAGCAATTCGCCGAGCCGCTTTAGTGTTTGAACATAATGGCGTGTTATACCCTTCCTTATCTATAGAAATAGCTCGCGTATATGAGCTCGCCGATGAAGTCTTTGTTGAGACTAAACCATCTGAGGCATTTGAAGGAGCTCATGATATTTCAGCCATCAAATTTGGCACTAAACGACGGATAAAAACTGACTCATTTGGTCGAGTATTAATTCCTTATCGTGGGGGACGAAAATCTTTCCCATATTATTCTGCTACTGACATATTACATGGACGCATCGCCCCTGAATTACTCGAAGGTGGCGTTGCGTTAGTGGGCACATCGGCTGTTGGCATTGCCGATTTACGAGAGACCTCAGTCGGTATTCAATACCCAGGGGTTGAAGTACACGCCAATGTGGTTGAGGGTTTGCTTAATCCCGAGCTGTTTAAGTACCGTCCGGTATTTTGGGAAGGTGCCGTAGCAGCGCAAATTGTTATTTGGGGGCTGATTTTATCATTCGTCTTACCCTTCGTCGGGCCTATGTCGATGGCGGTTTGGGGACTTGTTTCCATCGCAAGCATCGTTGGGTTTAATTTCTATCTCTGGCAAGTTGAACAAATGGACCTCCCCATAATCCATGCATTAATAGTGTCCATCGGGATTTCAATATTTAATATTGCAAAGGGCTTCTTTAGTGAAAATGCAAACAAACAACGGATCAAATCGATGTTTGACCAATATGTACCACCAGCGCATATAGACCAAATGTTAAGTGATCCATCAAGCGCATCATTAAAAGGTGAAAGAAGAGAAATGTCGGTGCTGTTTTCAGATATCCGCAGCTTTACCAGCATCTCTGAAAAACTCTCCGCTAATGATTTAAAAGACATGTTAAATGAATACTTTTCTCCAATTACCAAGAGCATATTTGAGCATGAAGGTACAATCGACAAATACGTTGGTGACATGGTTATGGCCTTTTGGGGGGCCCCTATCGACAACCCTAGACATGCTGAGTTATCGGTCATCGGTGGCTTTGACATGTTAAAAATCACCGCCTACTTACGGGAAGAGTTTGCGAAAAAAGACTGGCCGGCTGTGCGCGTTGGTATTGGGATAAATACCGGTGAAATGAACGTCGGTGACATGGGATCAGAATATCGTCGGGCATATACGGTGCTTGGCGACGCAGTGAATTTAGGTGCTCGTCTTGAAGGGTTAACAAAGTTTTATGGTTTGGAGTTTCTTGTTAGTGAATTCACCCGAGCGCAATGCCCTAATATCGCATTTAGGCCCGTGGACAAAGTAAAAGTAAAAGGTAAAGATTTGGCCGTCGCCATCTTTGAGCCCGTTTGCATGTTAGACGATTTGGACGATGTCACTAAAGTGGAAATCACCGATTTAGAATCGGCTTATCAAGACTACCTTGAGCAAAACTGGGACAGTGCGGATCAAAAGTACACCACTTTGCTAGAGCAGTTCCCAGAACGATACCTTTACAAAATGTATTTGGAACGCATTGAACAGCTCAGGCATGAAGACTTAGCAAGTGATTGGGATGGCTCGTTTACTCACACTTCGAAATAGCTCGAAATGCTCGAAATAGAGTGAACGACCAGAGCATTCGTTATTGGGCATTGTTAGATTTTAAAGCAATGCCCGTTTCAACTATGTATTTTGAAATTCAACCCAAACAAAATAAAAGTACTGAGGTTATAACCCTGTTTCTTTACCCTTAGCGTCTGGCATTGCCGTCATTGCATCTAATTCGTCAAACTTTTCCAATAGCGATTGAGCAAATTCGAAAAAGCTCATTTTGCCTTTACCGTCACTATTAGAGGCTTCATTACCCGAAGAATCTGGTAAGTCGACCTGTTCAAGTATTGAGCTTATCAATTGTTGCGGATGAGTAAAATGCTCCTTGGCAATGGTCAGGCTACGAGCTAACTCAGACGCAAATTTACCAATCGGTTTTAACTCGCTTAATACACTCGGTTTAAGTATTTCTTGTTCTGGTTGATAAGCCTGTATTGCTTTAACACTTCTTACTCGAGTCATGGAGAATGCAAAGGAACTGATCTCGTTTGAATCAAATCCCATATTCATCGCTTTCTCAAATGCCTTGTTTACATCACCACCATAAAAGTCAGTCGCTAAATCATTAACGCTATTTAGAATATCGTTTATCGCTTTTAACTCGTCATCGTCGAGTTCACCGGTTACTGAAAACGCAAAGTTGTTTTCTTCTAAACTATCCGCTGACAAATAATTAAGCTGAGATTCGCCGAACTGTGTTTTTGTTGAGCCACTCGCTGACTCTGCCTGATAGGCCATTAATGAAGATGCGTTGATCGTAACGACATCTCCATCTTTTGTTTGCAATTCAAAACTAAAATCTCGAGCTTCACCCACTTGAACAGCGCTGTACTCAGCGAGCGTCTTACCAATATTTTGTCTTACTTCAGACTTAGAAGCTTTAGCAACAACGTCATTACTGCTAACAGCGCTATTGGCCAAGTCATTTACGTCGTTGTCAGAATTTTCAACTGCTGTTTCTGGTAGATACTTTTCTTTTAAAAGTTCTAATCCTGCAAGCACCTTTTCTTTGGTTAACGATATATCTTCATCAACTTCGGGGCTTAACAAGTTCATATCTTTTAGAACATCGTTGGCTTCGTCGTATCCCTTCTCAAAACCTTCTAAAGCAGCTTTTAATCTTGACTCGAGTTGCTCAGAAGTTGCGCCATCGGCCACATCATGTTTCAACCGCAATTCAACAAACTTTAAGATATTGTTTGCCGCAAGATTAGCTCGTTCTTCGCGTTCTTTAACTTCGAGTTCTTCTAAAGATGAATTTGCCGAAGGAAATTTTGCCTGCAGCGAGTCTTCAAGTCGACGATGAACCGTTTGCTGAAACATCGAAAAGCTTTTTTTATCGCTACTATTGTATTGATAGAATGTAATTTGTTCGTGTGCTTTCACACCTGTCGAACTAGATTCTTCCATTGACCTTGTTTTGTTATTTGACGAACTCGGCCCTAAGTTACTCATCAAATTTGTGTCTAATCTAATCATATAAATTTCTACCTATATCTACCCAAGATTGTTATCGGCCATAACCCCCATTAGTTAACATTTTTTATTATATCTTTTTTGTATAAATAACGAACAAAAACATATATCCCAAAAACATATTGTTTTCCAGCTAGTTAGACTGATGTTTTGTCTTAAAAAAATAATAAAGAATAAAAATTATTAATTAACAATAGACCCTAATGGGTATTTTGAGTCGTTTTAATCTAGTTTAGCTTTAGTTAAAAAGACTCAACTTTAATTCAATGTTTGAATTAAAGTTGAGTCTGTGGCCTTATCTATGCAACTTAATAAGCTCAATACTGTGGAATTAATGGAACTTGACCAGCTCAAAACCTACCTAATCAATAAGCCTGAAACAATAGAGACATTTCCATTTGGAGACGACGTTTCTGTCTATAAGGTCAAAAACAAAATGTTTGCATTGCTCGCATGGCGTGACGACCAATTAATGTTAAATCTAAAGTGTGATCCGGACGAATCGATAATGCTTCGAGAAATTTTTCCAACTATTAAACCGGGCTACCACATGAATAAAAAACATTGGATTTCTATTTATTTTGAAGACCCCATTCCAAAAGGCGAAATAGAACGATTGATAGATAACTCTTTTATGCTCGTCGTAAATAAAATGGCTAAAAAAGATCAATCGTCTATTTTATTACATTTATAATGTACTGAACCTTCACGTTCAATATATTGTGCCGTACCGCTCTTTATGAATAATCGCGAACGATTTTCGTCTCATCGCCCTCGTGCTAGCACATCATTTTTTAATTGGAGTGGTTCTACATATTGGCCTTTTTTGTCAGTCATTCTCAAAAATTCATTGTAAAAAAGGTGCCATATAGGCAAAGTATCGGCGACGTGAAATATTTACCGCGAAGTGATATAACACACTGTAAAACATCATCTTATATGGAATAAGACAACAAGGAGAATTCCGTGGCTTTTGATTATGGCTCTATAGATCTCGGTCTAAAAAACCCCTTTAAATTAGAGGGCAAAATCACTGCTCTAAGAGGAATTATTCAAACTATCGTTGGGATAAGTTTACTTGTCATCGCGTCGGGCTCAGTTAAAGAAGACCCTCGTATCGGCTGGATATTAATGATATTTGGTATGATCTCGCTTGGACTAGGTATCAAAATATTAGCATCTGGTATTTATAGTACATTACGTTATTTTGTCGGCAGAAATCACCCCACATCTCTTGCATATAATTTTAGTAAGTCAGAAACATCTACAGCGCAAGAAGAAAAAAATGATGTTGCATATAATGCTAAAACATTAGAAGAAATGCTGGTTGGTCGAAAAAACAGCACCTTCGTTGAACCCGTCGGTTTTCTATCTCGTCTTTTACATAGCTTAATTCCAAAATTATTATTTTTACCTTTTCCTATACGAAATATGGCCCAGCGTTTATTTGGTTCGTGGGTAAGTACCTTAGTAGCATTACTATCCTATGGTCTAATCGCATTTGTTTCTTTAGCCGGGTTTGCCGGTGAAGCAGGTGAATTGGCATTCCCTATTTATAGCACCCTATTAATGTTTTATATCCTATTTTCATGGCGTTCTGCTGGTAAACCAATCCAACGTGATGCAGAAACTCAGATTGAAGCATTAGGCTCAGGTACACTAGCCAAAATCATTTCGTTGTCATTTGTCTTTCCTATCATCATTGGCCTTCTTGTTTCTTGGTTAATGGCACAAGGTAACCTAAACAAAGTGGATATAGATAATGCACTGACTCAATTGCCTGACTTTAATGCTGCGCTTTATCTTGTTGCGACTATCGTTTTAGCACTTATTTGCAGTGCCTTAATTTTTATTATGATCAAAGCTCGTCTAGGTAACTCTAATCCGGTAGCTGAAGTATCAGAACTTCGTGAAAATTGGCAGGAATCGGTACACCCTGAGGAAATTTTTATTAACCTCGATAACTTAGTCATGGCGAACCGCCGTTATAAAGAAGTGCCAAACCGAGTTTACAAGGAACTTGAACCACAACTGCAGGAACAAGTTGATGGTAAAGGTGGCTTTAAAGGCGAAATGATCCAAGAGATACAGCCGAAATTTAAGCCTTTGTCATTAGGTAAAACCTTTCAAACTGCTCGTCTAGTTTCACTTATTTGTGGTAATGCACTTTATTTAATAGCCATTGCTTTTACTGTGCTATTTGCTTATTCCGCAATCGATATCATTCACTTTATCGACACGGTTAATATTGGCAACATTGAGCAAATAATAAATTCTGACCATCTATTGGAATTTAGTACGTTATTAATCGCAAGTTTTCACATCTTGCTTATTGGCTTTTTACTGCGTGCATTTGCAAGGCTACTGACCAATTGTGCTCATTTGTTCTATGCTGAAATGCAATTCGAGTCTCTGTTGGTCTACTTCAAGTGCGAAGGGACCTTTACTGAATCTAAAATTTCTACTGGTACTGGTATCCACGATAGCACTCGCTCTGAAAATACTTTGGTTCGAAGCAGTATTACGCCATGGATTATCGTTTCCCGCATCGTCTCTACTACATTTGCTGCGACTGGTATGAAAAACCTGGAGCATCCAAGACATATCATGGAGCTACATAAAGATAATGAGCAATTAGCCGCCATTAAAGCGGATGTCATTTCGTTCTTAAAAGACCGTGAATCTATAGCTTCAATTACCAGTGAACGAGATTTGGGGAATGCATCACAACTTTATCAGCTAAACCAGCAAACTAGAGCAAATCCAACATCAACGGCAGCGTTAGAACAAGATGAAGAAGCCGCGGGGTATTTGCGTCAAGAAGAGGATCTTAATCCGACCGACAAAGGATAATTAATCTCTCATGAGCTATCTTTGAAAAATCAAAAAAATACTATTTTTTGATTTTTCAATTATCCGTTCCCATTACCGAGTTTATGTTTATATCATCAAAATAACTGCACAATCCGCTGTTGATACACCGCGATTCCACCATCAGTTATGGCCAATAAATGAGATCAAGCATTTTTCTGGAATAGACCATGATGTATTAAACAAACTCGAAAAAATGGGTTACAACTTGGTAGAAGGCGCTTTTGGCGATCTACAAATTGTGATTAAGCAAGGTAATAAACTGCAAGCAGCTTCTGAAACTAACAAATTTAATCGAGGCGTAGCTAAAGTACTAGAGCAATAAATACGTAAACTCATCGTTTATTTAAAATCTGTTTACTTTACCTAACCTACAACGTGCGTTTAATTATTAGCGCACGTTGATTTTATCTCACTTAAAACTCTTCTAGAAATGACAACAACTAGCTTTTTTCTGAGCACACATCAAACACCGAACACCTGAACTAAAAAAGGCTCAACAATAATTGAACCCCAACGGTCATTATATGACCTAAAGTCATTTACAAAAGTGACCCCAAGTCACCACATCACTACACAACCAATTTCATCATTGTCGTAGCGATTTAATAGCCATTATTGCTCTGCAGATTTGCGCCGGCTTAATGCTAAGATCCTAGTCGACAAGCACTCATTTTTTTAATGACCTTAATTAGTGCATTGTGTCTGCAGTATCTTAAAGTCATACATCGTTAGGTTAAATTGAAATTGCCACAAAACTTAACGGTTACATTCCCATTATATTGAACAAAATTCACAGACAATCAAAGACCTAAAAAAGCAAAGCTAGTCACACAATAAGCAAACTAAAATAAATTGATTTAGGGGGCTTGCATCAGATAATTTCTCGGCTAATATTCTGACTAAATGGAGTGCAAATTATTATTTAGTAAAATTGGTTTTGAGGTAAAAACATCTATGTCAGAATTTCATGGTTTTATGCAGTCTAGTGAGTTTTACGACGACAAAAACTTTCCAAAAGGGTTTAAGCGATCTGGAGATTTTACAATAGCGGAATCCGAGATATTGTCATCTTTAGGTTCTAGGTTAGCGCAACTTAAACAGAAAAAAGTTGCAGCAGAAACCGACGCAGAAAAGCACTTTTTGGAAATGTGTGAACACAACTTGCTACCAGAAAGTGTTGTTGAGCGTGTTTGGGCCAAGTATGAAAATATCATTACTACGGGTAAACCCAAATATACGTTAACGGCAAAAGCGGAAGATGTGGAAGACGATCCGGATGTCGACGATGACGATTTATAAAGATGTAAATGACTAAGCAAACTGGACAGCTGCTTAGACTAAACTCCAACGTAGCCTAATTTAATCATTAGTGTAGGTATTGTGATCACGAATCTGCACAAACAAAAAATCGCTGAACATCTTGTATTCAGCGATCTTTCACAGAGTAACTAAACCTAATATCACCCATATCCACCAAAAAAGACTAACGGAGTACAGTTAGAATTTCGGCGCTAAGAATCTCCTAGCTTGTCGTCAGAAAATTACATCAACGACGAATTTCTTATTACGCCTACGGCTAACCCTTCAATTGCAAAGTCTTGGTAGTTCAAATCCACTTTAATAGGCGAAAACTCTTTGTTTTCTGCATGCAAGATAACTTGGCTACCGTTGCGTTCTAACCTTTTAACTGTCACATCTTCTTCTACGCGAGCAACAACGACCTGTCCGTCGCGAGCAGTTTGAGTTTTATGGACCGCCAAAAAGTCACCATCCATTATGCCGATATCGCGCATACTTTCACCCTCAACCTTCAATAAAAAGTCAGCGGCAGGGTTAAACATAGTTGGATCGACATTTATGTGGCTGTCCACGTGTTCCATCGCCAGTATTGGCGAACCCGCAGCAACTTTACCTATAACCGGTAGGCCAGTTTCCATCTGCGAAATATCTTCAGTCAAACGAATACCGCGGGATGTACCTGGCAATATTTCAATAAAGCCCTTTTTAGCTAGCGCTTTTAAATGGTCTTCCGCCGCATTGGCAGAACGAAATCCTAGTCTTGTGGCAATTTCGGCTCGTGTTGGTGGCATACCAGTATTCACGATGCTTTGTTTAATTAAGTCTAATATTTGAGCTTGTCGTTCTGTTAACGGGCGCATAAGTCTGTTTTTCCATACAGTAATGATAACTGTCAGTATATACAGTCATTTATAAACTGCAAATAGAAAAACTAAATTCATTTGTAGGATTTACGAACCGATTTGCTAAAATCAACCTCGTCTTTTTGAAAATCATTAATTAAGCGAAAAAATGTCTATTATTGCATCTGTATTTTATTGGTTAACTCGACCATTTATTCGTACCAAAGTTGTTATCGATTATTCACTCGATTTATCGACGTTGAGTCAGAATCAACAGATAAGTTATGTGTTAACCACCGATTCATTTACTGACAAACTTGCGTTTGAGCAGGCATGTCGTGAACATAACTTAGCCTCGCCGTTTTCGAAACTTAAAATTCAGTTTAAGAGTTTTAACCGTACTTTTGGTGTTAAACCAATTAAGTCGATATTCAAAAATGAAAAAACACATATGCGGGATACGCTAGCAGAAGGTCAAAAAATTCTGCAGCAAGTTGAATTAAGCCAACAAGATGTCCTTTTTGTTCCAGTAATGATTTGTTGGGGTCGCTCGCCAGGGGTTGAACGCAAAGCAACCGATGACCAAAACAAAATTGGTATTTGGGATCTGGTAGCTGCAACGATTCAAGCCACGCCACTTCGAAAGTTTTTTATCGTATTATTTTCAGGTCGCCACAATTTTGTGCGAATTAGTAAGCCAGTATCCCTGCAAAAAATGGTCGCCAATCACGGTACTTCTGTGGATGCAGCTCATAAACTAATGCGTGTTGCGCGTATTCATTTCGAACGTCAGCGTTTAGTTGCAACAGGCCCTAAAATCATGGCTCGTCAGGCATTTTTTAACAGTATGCTGGCAAGTCCTGCGTTGAAAAGAGCGCTGCAAGATGAAATGAAAACCAAAGACATCTCTTTGGTTGAAGCGAAAAAGAACGCAAACAAACTGCTACACGAAATCGCAGGTGATTATAACGAGACTTACGTCCGATTCTTCTCACGAATATTAACTTGGGTTTGGAACAAGATTTATAACGGCATACGTGTCCATAATTCTGACGAGTTACGTGAGTTGGCGCAAAAAGGCCACGAGATTGTTTATGTTCCTTGCCACCGCAGTCATATGGATTACTTATTGTTAACCTATGTAATCTATCATCAAGGGCTTGTTCCGCCTCACATTGCGGCGGGTATTAACCTCAACTTTTGGCCTGCAGGGCCTATATTTAGAAAAGCCGGCGCATTCTTTTTAAGACGCAGCTTTAAGGGCAACAAGTTATATTCGGCCGTATTTCGTGAGTACCTTAGCCAGCTGTTTATTAAAGGTTACCCAGTCAAATATTACACTGAAGGTGGGCGTTCTCGTACGGGTCGTTTGTTACCCCCCAAAACAGGTATGTTGGCGATGACAATCCAAGCCATGTTACGTGGTATAGACCGACCTATTACGCTTGTCCCTGTTTACATTGGCTATGAACATGTAATGGAAGTAAATACTTACCTAAAAGAATTGCAGGGTAAAAATAAAGAAAAAGAATCGGTATTTGCGATCTTTAAGGCACTTCGTAACCTTAAAAATTATGGCCACGGTGATGTCAACTTCGGTAAGCCAATTAATTTAAACGAGATCCTAAACCAAACAGAACCTGACTGGCGGTCACTCATAACAGTTGACGACGTTGTCAAACCAAAATGGTTAACACCTGTTGTAAACCACACGGCAAATTTAGTAATGGAAAACATCAATGACGCCGCCGTTATCAATACCGTAAACCTTTGTGCGATGGCGTTGTTAACGTCAGAAAATCACGCTTTGCCGCGTGACGAAATGGATGAATTAATTGAGTTCTATTTACAATTACAGCAAGCGGTTCCATATTCAGACAAGGTGAAACTACCTAGTTTAACCAGTAGCGAAGTCATTGATGAAGCCATCCGTTTAGAGAAAGTGGAATCTGAGAACGACGAATACGGCACGATTATTCGTCTTGACGATACCAATGCAATATTAATGAGCTACTACCGCAATAATGTCGTTCACCTTTTTGCGGTACCGTCTGTAATCGCAGGGATCATATTAACCCGCCGAAACTCAACAAAACGAGACGTAGTCGAAATTGTATCTTCGCTTATTCCTCTTCTACGTGACGAGTTTTTCATGACGATCACCGACTTGGAATTATATATCGATAATACTATTGAATACTTCGAGTCCCATGACGTTATTCAACTAAATAGTGATGGCGAATTTTTGGTTGACCGTCAAAGTGATGGTTACTCTCAGCTGAACCTATTGGCCCGTATAATGAAAGATACCCTACAACGATATGCACTCACGTTTAATCGCGTAGCGCAACTTGACGGCGTACAACGTGGCGAATTGGAACGAGATTGTTTGAAGCTAGCAAAACGTTTACTCAAATTACACGACCTAAAAGCACCTGAGTATTTTGATAAAAAAGTCATCTCAGGATTAGTAACATGTATTCGAGAGCAAAAGCTGGTGAAAATAGATGAAGCGGGCTTAATGCACCTATCAACTGAAGGCGAACAAACCGCAAATTACATTAACAGCTTGTTAAGTACTGAAGTTTTGCAGTCGTTAAAGTCATTAGGTTAGACAAAAAATAATGCAATAAAAAAGGTCGACGCTTTACACGTCGACCTTTTACTTATCTTATTTTCGAGGAAACTTTTGTCGGTCGCGAATAACACCTTCTTGAGTTGCCGACGCAATTAAATTACCTGCTTGGTCAAAAAATTGCCCTTTAACAAACCCTCGGCCGCCACTCGCACTGGTACTTTCCATGTCATATAAAATCCATTCATCCATCCGAAACGGACGATGGAACCACATCGAGTGGTCTATTGTGGCAACTTGCATGTCTCGTTGTAAAAAGCTTTTTCCATGCGGAAACAAAGCCGTAGGTAAAAAATTAAAGTCCGAGGCATAAGAGAGTAAATAGCGATGAACCCGCGGGTCGCTAGGTAAAATGCCGTTCGCTTTAATCCAAACTTGGCGACGTGAATTCATCACCTTCGGATTAAATGGGTTGTTAACCTGTACATGCCTAATTTCAATCGGCTTTTCACAACTAACGATATCATGTAAATGCGGTGGAATTTTATCAATGTTTTCCTGATAAAACTCGTATTCAGAAAGTAAACCGTCCGGACCTGGCACGTCAGGTTTAGCAGCCTGATGCTCATAACCAAGTTCTTCACTTTGAAATGACGCTGTCATATAAAAGATCGGCTTACCAAATTGAATTGCTTTAATCCGACGTGTGCTAAAGGAACCACCGTCACGAATATTTTCAACGTCATAAATGATCGGTTTACGGTCATCCCCTGGACGCAGGAAGTAGCTATGAAAGGAATGCACAAAACGTTCATCCACAGTCTCTTTGGCCGCACTTAACGCCTGACCAATAACTTGTCCACCAAATACATGACCAAAACCTAAGTTTTGGCTTTGTCCACGGTAAAGACCTTCTTCTATTTTTTCTAAACTAAGGTGCGTTAATAGCTGGTCGAGTACTTCACTCATTATACGTCCTTTCCTTTACGGACAAGCGTCCAGTCAATTTCTTCGTGTAAAATACGGTCAAGCGCAACATAATGCAGCACATCACCTGTTGTGATTAGTGAGTCACTAGCCGGGTTTAGTGTCATGTCCAAACCGATACGATCTTTAGCGACAGCAAGTAAAATCGCATTATGATGTTGTTTAAAATAGTAAAATAATTGACCAAACTGAACGTTACCAATATCTTCTGGTACTTGTGTAGAAAACTGAGTATTACCTTGAAGCGTAGACATCAATTCGTCATGTAATCGGCTGCTACCTGGGTCTTGCATTGAACGTACAAGTATCTCAGCCGTTTTAGAGCTATTGCATTCAACATTATCAGTATACTTATTTAACATTTCAACTTTCGTCTCGTCGTCAAAGTAAGCACTTATATGGCAATCATCCGCCACTAAAGGACTGAGTTTTAAAGCGCACGTAAATGTCATGTCGTCGGTAATGCAATCCACTATTATCCGATCGGCTTCCGCCACGTTGACCCGCTTCAATTCATCGTCATCAGTAAACGAAGAAAGACGAGCGAATTCAACCATTGGATTATCTAAAAATGGATGCTCCATATCTTCAAAAACACACAATAATATTGTGCGTTGCATGCGGCGTTTGTCGCCAAGTATGTGTTCGATAATTTTTGCGGTACGAGTTTCATGCCAGCCAAAAATTAAAATGTGCGTATCTAAGTGACTAAAATCTTTTTCGCCTGTCATAACTTGCCTTAATACTTTTGTTACTGATTGTCCTAATTTACCTAATAGTGCCCCAAAAATTGCCAATCCTAATGGGATTTGCACCAGCGCGACTATCCATTTACCCGCCTCTGTAGTTGGACTCATATCGCCAAAACCAACCGTACTTGTTGTCACGACGTAGTAATAGACAAACGCATCCCAACGAGTTAGTGCCGACTCTCCAGCACCCACCAGCGCTAACCAACTTATCGCCGCGTGGGCAATAAATAGCAGGAAGATAGTATTCCAAGTAACCTGACTAAATTGTATTTTCAGGAATCGTATTAATTGATTAACGACCAACTAGAGACTCTCCTTTTGTTTAGTATTTGAAATGTACTTTTGAATTTGTTTTTCTAGTACCAACAGCGGCACAGAACCATTCTTAAGCACAGTATAATGGAATTCACGGATATCAAATTTATCGCCAAGTTGTCGCTCAGCTTCTTGTCGTAATCGTGATATCGTAAGTTCACCTATTTTATAAGACAACGCCTGAGCAGGCCATGAAATATAACGATCTATTTCAGTTTCAATATTATGCTCTGAAAGCGCGGTATTAGCTTTCATATAATCGATAGATTGTTGCCTTGTCCAATCCTTCATGTGCATACCGGTATCGACGACTAATCGACAAGCGCGCCACATTTCATAGGTTAAACGTCCAAAATTAGAGTATGGGTCTTCATAAAACCCTGCTTCTAGTCCCAGTTTTTCGGCATACAGGCCCCACCCTTCACCAAAGGCCGACATATAATAATTTGAGCGATAAGCTGGAGTATCAGTCATTTCACGGGACAACGAAATTTGCAAATGATGACCCGGAACTGCTTCGTGTAACGTTAGTGCTTCTAATTCGTACAAAGGTCGACGTTCAAGTGCATAGGTATTAACCCAATAATAGCCGGCGTCTGTATCTTTAGACGCGCCCACATATCGCCCAGTTGTGTACTTTGGCGCAATATGATCTGGCACCGGCGCAACCCCATAAGGTGTTCTTGGTAAATGCTTAAATAACTGAGGCAGTTTGGCATCCATTTTTTTAGATAGATAAGCCGCTCGCATCAATAGCTCTTCTGGTGTCTTGGCATAAAACTGCGGGTCGGTTCGCAGAAACGCTAAAAACTCACTAAATGAACCAGAAAAATTTACCTGCTCAATAGTCGACTGCATTTCTGCTCTTATTCGAGCCACCTCCTGCAATCCTTTCTGATGAATTTCTTCCACAGACATATTTGTCGTTGTGTAATGCAGCGCTCGGTTTTGATAAAACTCGCTACCATTTGGTGTGTACTTAACCCCGATGGTGTCACGAGCTTGCGGAAAATACTGTTGATTGAAGAAGTTAAGGTAACGCTTATAAGAAGGTACAACAAAATCGCTAATCGCAAGTTGAGCGGCATTTTGTAGCTCTGCTATTTCAGGCTCTGAATATAAATCGCCGATCTGAGTAAACGGACGGTAATAGACACTTTCTGTTGGCACTTTTGTAATAAAGGCTTTTATGGTGCCATCGTATCCAGCTAACACTGCTTTGGGTTGACTATTACCCTTTTTTAGCCCTTCGTTCATCCACTTTATTTGCTGGTCAAAGTATTTTGGAAAGGCTTTTAATCGAGCAATATAGTTGAGTAAACTTTGTTTAGATTTAACGTTCACACCACTTGGTAAAAAAGCCAATGAGGTATGAAAACCGCCTTCTGCGGTTAATGGCATTTGATGACTTTTAAATCGATATTCATCAGCAATGTTTTGTAATCTATGGGTCAGTACAACGTGGTTTATTTGTTCTTGTTCCGATAGGGAAGCAACATCAATATCCGCTAATAGTTGTAACTGTTTTAATGTTTGTTCGTACTCTTCGTGAAGCTTTTCTGCAGAAAGATCTGGCAATTGCCCAGCCCGCGGATCATCACTATTGGGATCCGCAGAAAAAGGTGACTGAGCTTGGCGGTATTCCCAAATAGTGTCCGACACACGATTAAAGTTTTTAGATGCATCCGGAGTGGCGGCACAACCAGCCAGCAGACAAATTGGTAAAACCAACAGAAGTAATTTCATTTCACTTAATTCCCTAATAGTTTACGCCATCCGGATTTTGGTTTTTCCAGAGTCACTACTTTACTTAATGTCGCTTCCCAAAACGGTGTTAGTAGACTCGTCGCGAGTTTTGTGAAGTCATGTTTATCAGCCCCAAGATCACTATGAGGTTTTGATAAAACCCAAGCGGTAGCAATTAATGCCAAGCTACGTTGCAACAAGGCATTCCATTCTTTTGCCGTGACATCCGGATTGAGTTCTTTAAAAGTAGGGACTAAGCGTTTAAATTCATTTACTTTACGAGTTTGAAATCCAAAATGAAATTTGTCATCAACCTTTGGCTCTAACATAGCGTCACTAATTCGATACAACTGACCTAGGGTCGGTTCTTGCTGCCAGTACTCCAACATAAATTGACAAATATCATCTAAGTTGTTTTCTTCAAATTGTTGCATTTTACGAGCAATATCCTGTAACCACTTTTGAATGTGGCGCTCAAGAAGCGTTAAAAAGATAGCTTCTTTACTCGTAAAATAGATATAGACCGTACCTTTGGCAATGCCTGCAGCGGTAGCGATTTGACTGGCAGAAGGCAGTTCACCTTTATTAGTTTTAAATAACTGCTCGGCGGCATCAATGATGCTATTTGTTCGATCAAGTTTTTGCTGCTGGCTTTTTGCTTTTTTCATTTCCATTCGTATGACCTAAATTTACTTACTGTAATCATTCACTTTTGCTGTCCATCAGTAAATATTACAGTATTTTCTTGACCTTAAAATAAAAGAATCTTAGTTTATAACATGAATATAAGGGAATGTTCATTAACCCTGTTGTGAATTTACAACACGATAATCACATTTTGTTCTTGTTGCTTATCCGTAGCGCAGCAGTACAATGTGTCCAAGTTTTATTTGCGTTGAAAATCGCCCTGGAGTCTGTGCGGCATGAAATACCTTGATACCATAGAGCAAGCTGACGGCATGTTACAAAAAACGTTAGGTTTTTTGAAACAACATCGTTTGCCAGCCAATCCCATAAATTATGGGGTTGTATATGAGTATATGGCTGAATCAAATAAGGACATTTCCAAAACATTAGACCGTGATTTAAAGGCCGGCAAAACCATAGATTCATTTTTGATGGAGTCATTGTACAAAGACTTCATTTTACAACAAGACGCCAAGCAAGAAGCCATTGTTGATGATGTTCACAATGTCGTATCCACCACGCAAAAACATGCAACAAAAGCACATAAAGACACGTCGAACTATATCTCTATATTAGATGAAGGCATGTCGATGTTAGACCGCGAAGACACAACGTTGTCGAAACAGGTCATCGACCGACTCATTAAGATTTCTTCCTCGATGAAAAATTCTCAGACCGTATTGTTGAAAGCGTTACGCCAAGCACAGGCGAAAACAGCGGAACTTCAACAACAAATAGATGAGTATGAAGAAAGTAAACAAATCGACCAACTTACTGGGCTATTTAATCGCTCGGTTTTAAACCAAACTGTCGACATGTGGGTCAGTAACGATGTTCAAAACATCGCGGCCATTGCCATAAACCTCGATCACTTTAAACAATTTAATGATAACTACGGTGTCACGATAGGAAACGTAATTTTATCTAAAGTTGCTCAGAAAGTTAAAAGTTACGTTGCGGATAGCGGCTTGCCGGTTCGCACCGGTGGTGAAGAATTTTTGATTATGATCCCTGAGGCTGATGTACATACTGCAGGTGAGATTGCCGAAAAAGTGCGCCAAGGCGTAGAAAAATTACAATTTGTTAATGCTAAAAACCGTCAACGATTACCCAAAGTTACCGTTTCCCTCGGTGTAACATCATATAATCCTAAAATCGGAATTGAAGGTACGTTACAAAAAGCCACATCGGCAATGAGAATGGCTAAGGCAACCGGACGAAATCGAGTATTTACCGACAGCTAGTAAACGGCATAGCGGTTCTATAGCCCTACGAGTACTGCTGCACTAAATTATTGTCTCCCCTTCTCAAAATGGGATACAGGTTACTAAACCTTGCAAATTAGATTTGCTCATAAATTGACAGTGGTTTTGCTATTAGGAATCCTTGAACGCCGTATGCACCTACTTCTTTTGCTAGGTCTAGTTGAGTGTGAGTTTCTATATTAGGGATAACCGCATTAACACCTAGTTTATCAACGAGATCACAAATCATGCTTAAGTAGTCTTTGTTTGCCGACGAGTCTTCATGGTTAATATACCGGCTATCGAGTTTTAGCCAATGAACTTTCATATCAGAAAATCTCGCCAAACTACTTGAGCCACGACCAAAGTGGTCGATTGCAATTTGCACCCCCATATTGGCGATTCTAAAACTGGCTTCGCGCGCAGTTTGGCAGTGAGACAAATCTATTTCATCAAATTCCATGATCAAATTATTAGCCAACCCCGGTGAGCTTTCTAACATTTCCACTAACCATTTCATAAACTCTTCGGACTTAAGTGAAAATGCCGATACATTGATAGAAACTTTGCCCGCGACAGCGCCAAATAAATAATGTTTATGAAGTTCTTCTAAGGTCCGTTGGTCAAGCACTGCAGTTACATCAAATTTTTCAGCCATTGTAATAACAGTACCAAGTGAAACAGCCTGATCGTTGACCGTCAACTTCGTATATAGCTCGGTAAACAACAAGGTATTTTGACTGGTGGAAACTACAGGTTGAAGAAAGAACTCAACTCGTGCTGTTTCCATCGCTGCTAATAACTCACCTTTAGAACCATAAACCGTTGAGCCCGCCTCATTAACAACGGAGCTATCAACATAAAACCGTTTACCTTGGGTAATCGCATGTTTAAGCGCAGTATCAACTCGTTTTAACAGTGATTTGTTGGTATCCGTTTCTAAGAGCTCAACTGCACCTAAAACGGCACCGCCGTATATTTTTAAAGGCGTGCAATCGACCATCTGCTTTGCAATGTCTTTGGTAAAATCAACAATTTCCTGCGCCCCAAAATGCAATAACAAAACGCCCATTTCTTGTTCGTTCAATTGAAATAATTGAATGTTTTTACCTAAACCATGGGTTCGTTCGACGCTGTTTTTTACAAATTCAAGTACCGTTTTATAGGTAGGAAAACCCTGTTCGAGTTTCAACTTACCCAAATTAGTTAAATGCACGACCACCAAGCCGCAATGAACCTTGTCATTTTCTGTGTTAATCACATCGGTTATGGCAGAGTTAAAGTATTCGCGGTTAGGTAATCCCGACACGGTATCGTGATAAACGCTATGCTTAAGTTCATCCATCCGTTCCTGTTGCGTATCAAACAAAATTTTAATTTGCTTGGTCATATCATTGTGGGCTTGAATCAACTGCTCAAACTCAGCAATACCTGACCGAGTTTCTATTTGTGGATAATGTTTATTAGCAACAGCTGCCGCCTGGCGTTGAACCGCGCTAATGGGGCGCAATACAATATTAAAAAGAGCTAGCCCTAAAGCCCATGCGATAAGTCCGACAAAAATAGTAATAGATAACATGTCGGTAAACTGTCGCCAAATAAACTGATAAAACGCATATGGATGTATTTCAACTTCCAACTCGCCAATTTTATCAATACCGCGATACAGTTCTTGGCTTCCCATTATAACTTCTAGTGGCAATATCGTTTGGAACCAAAGCGGCACCCCCGCGGTAGCGCTGAGATCAGTACGTTGATATAAAACGGATTTAGTGGCATCCGCTGCAAACAAACTAATACGTGAATAATTCCCCGCATCATAAAAACTGTCTATTTTGGCTTGATAGAGTTCTTGGTTTGCAGACATTAACGCCAAATGGAGGGGGTCAGATAAATATTGGGCAGCAGTATTCGATTGATTCACTAACTCTTGCACCGTAAGTTGCCTTACGTTTAACAAAGAAAGCCACGCGTATCCGGCGACTAAGAGGGTAATAATTAAACTGTGGATTACAAAAAGCTGACGGGAAAGTTTCAATTCAACACCTCAAAAGATCACAAATAACAATTCAGCGAAAATTCACTATTAAATTCGAGTTCCAGCACGACTAAAATGCACCGACGCAGGGTCGATTACAGATACCACCGACAAGTGTTGTAAATTTAAATGTTCATTAAATTCCGCTTTATCTAATACTTGGTCACGAAGCAAAATACGAGCGCCATCACTACTGTTAAATAATAAGGCGACTTGATTATGATTATTTTGATTTAAATAGACCAACCGAAAAGCAGATGAGTCAAAGCCTAGTTGAGATAACATCGACCATTTCATAAATGCTAATTCAGCGTCATTCGCCGTTCCCGTTTCAAAAACATCGTTATAAAGTTGCGAAACATGAGTAGCATTTAAGTTATTGGATTGAATTTGAGCAGTCAGCGCCTGAACTCGACTGAGTTTTTGATTTTTATCTAAAGTGTGTTTTTGCAATTCTAATTGTTGCCACTGAACACGCAAAAGCGCTTGCTGACTGGCATCGGCAAGGTTGATGGTGTAAATCAATGACACGATAAAAATAAGTATGCGCATAAGGTGCTTTTTTTTATTGTTATTATTTTGTCAGTCTAGCAAAGAAATTAGATTTGGTTAAGTATTCTACAATTCGATATTCTGATTTTTTCTTTGGTTTCGCCTACACAATTCAGTAAACTAGCTTCATTCAATTAAAACAGTACGCAAAAATCAATGACCTCAGAATTTAAATCCGAAGAAAAAACCCATTTTGGTTACCAAACTGTAGACAAAAATGACAAGCAAAACCTAGTCGCAAATGTTTTTCATTCTGTCGCGGCGAAATACGACATTATGAACGATTTAATGTCGATGGGAATTCATCGGGTTTGGAAGCGCTTTACAATTGATGCTAGTGCAGTGCGCCCCGGAAACAAGGTACTCGATCTAGCCGGTGGTACTGGTGACTTAACACGTAAATTTAGCGAAATCGTTGGTGAAAATGGCCAAGTCGTTTTAGCCGACATAAACGACTCAATGATAAAAGTAGGTCGTGAAAAGCTTGAAAACTTAGGCGTTGTTGGCAACGTAGAATACATTCAAGCAAATGCAGAGGCATTACCATTCGCCGACAATACATTCGACATTGTTACTATTGCATTTGGTTTACGTAACGTAACTGACAAAGACGCAGCGCTTAAATCGATTTATCGCGTATTAAAGCCTGGTGGACGATTATTAGTACTTGAGTTCTCTAAGCCAAACCAAGAGTGGTTAAGCAAGGTATATGACTTTTATTCGTTTAACATATTACCTAACGTTGGCCAATTAATTGCCAATGACAAAGAAAGCTATTTGTACCTATCTGAGTCGATTCGAATGCACCCGGATCAAGAAACACTTAAAACGATGATGCAGAGCGCGGGCTTTGACCAAGTCAATTATTCAAACCTAACCGGCGGTATTGTCGCGTTACACAAAGGATTTAAATTCTAACTATGCTGTTAAATGCTGCCTTTATGATTATTGAACCGGCGCTGAACGAAGCACTCGGTTACGACTACAATGCAAAGCAAAAACTGGCTAAGTTAGAAAACAAAAAATTCACTGTCACGTTAACCGATTTAAAACTGTCACTGAGTTTGTTGGTCATTAATAACCAAATTAAGTTAATGACCAATGCTGAAGGTAGCGACTGCACCGTCCGTACAAAATTCGATAAATTAAAATCGTTATCCGATGCGTCGGTGCTGACCAAACTCATCAAATCGGATGAACTCGAACTTGAGGGTGACCTTGGAATTGCACAGGCCTATTCAAATTTGTTAATTGAAAGCAACATAGATTGGCAAGAGTGGTTGTCGACGTATTTAGGTGATGCCCTTGCACACCGTGTTGCAAGTGTCATCATAAAATTAAACCAATTACTTGCCCGCAAGCTTGCCGATATTGATTACACAGTTGCTTCCGCCTTGACCGACGAACTCAAAGTCACGCCAGATAACATTGAAATAAACCAATTTATTGAAGACGTCGACAACTTGCATGCTCAAACTGAGCGTTTATTCTCAATGTTCACTCAATTTAGGAAGTCAGTTTGAAACTCTCGAACTTAAGCCGCTTGGCATTTATATTCCATACCGCTTTGTACTATCGCTTGTTTAGCGGCATTCCAAAGCATCTCCGTCCTTGGTATATCAAGCTAATTCTTTTGGTGTTTTTCTGGTATCCAAAAACCAAACAAAAATCAGCCAACGCATACAATATTAGACTGGCCCTTGAATCTCTTGGCCCAGTTTGGATTAAGCTTGGGCAAATGTTATCCACTCGCAAAGATTTATTGTCTGACGAATTTAGTGTTGAGTTATCAAAACTGCAGGATCAAATCGCTCCCTTTGACGGCGAACAAGCAAAACACATCATTTGTCAGGCACTTGGCATCGACGATATCCACCAACGCTTTGAAACCTTTGAAACCACACCGTTAGCAACAGCGTCTATTGCTCAGGTTCATGCCGCAACACTACTCGTTGACCAACAGCCAAAAGACATTGTAATAAAGGTCATTAGACCTGGCATTACTCAGCAAATTGAAGCCGATATTAGCTTAATGAAACTCGCTGCGGGTCTTGTTAAACGTTATTTAAAAGACGGCGTTCGTTTACGCCCTTTAGAAGTCATAGAAGAATACGAAAAAACCATACATAGTGAATTAAACCTCGCGCAAGAAGCCGCAAATGGTCAGCAATTAAAACGAAATTTTGAACAATCTGATGACCTCTATATTCCAGAAATTTACAGTGAACATTGCCGTAAAAACATGCTGGTTATGGAGCGTATTTATGGCATCCCGGTCTCTGATGTTGAGCGACTAAAAAGCCAAAATACAGATTTAAAACGACTTGCAGAAAAAGGCGTGAGCGTATTTTTTACTCAGGTGTTTCGGGACAGTTTTTTCCATGCCGATATGCACCCTGGTAATATTTTTGTTGCTGAGACAACTCCTGAAAATCCACAATACATCGGAATCGACTTTGGGATCATGGGCACCTTAAATTCTGGTGACAAACGCTATCTTGCTGAAAATTTTGTCGCATTTTTTAACCGTGATTATCTAAAAGTTGCTCAATTGCATGTTGAATCTGGCTGGGTTCCAGCACATGTGAATGTCGAACAATTTGAGATGGCAATACGCACGGTTTGCGAACCTATCTTTAATAAACCTCTGGACCAAATATCTTTTGCTCAAGTGTTAATCGGTTTATTCGACACCGCAAGACAGTTTGAAATGGAAGTACAACCACAACTCGTATTGCTGCAAAAAACACTGTTGTATGTTGAAGGGCTAGGAAGACAACTTTATCCGCAACTTGATTTGTGGCAAACCGCAAAACCATTTTTAGAAGACTGGGTTAATCAGCAAATTGGCTTTAAATCAGCGTGGAAACAAATTAAATCAAATGCGCCTTATTGGATTGAAAAAGCCCCAGGTTTACCAGATTTAGTACACGCAAGTTTAACTAGCATTAAGCAGTTGCCCACATTACAGCAACAACTCATTAGCGAGTATCAGATAGCGCAAAATGGACACAAACAATTTGTGAAAGACCTCGCGTTATTTTCACTATCGAGTTTATCTTTGTTACTCACAGCGTTGTTTGCCAAATTCGACAATCAACTGTGGTATGGGTTAAGTGGATTTTTGGGCCTTGCAGTTATCTACTTTGCTTATCGGGTTTTCATTAAAAACCGCTAGTCATTGCGGATCATTCATTACAAAAATCCATAATGCACTTCAAATCTAAGGGTTATGCCGATGTCTCGTTGGAATTCGGTATAACCATGCTTAGAGACTAAACTATCAACATCCGGTTCACGACTAAACTCTAGGAACGGTTCGACTTCAAAAAATATCCAACTCCGGATAGCTTTTCTGCGGTAACGAACACTAAATTTGTAAAACTCCGGAGCGTATTTGGGCTTTACAACACCAACCGAAGATAAGCCAACGATCACGACAGACTTGTCACTCACTGCCGTAATTGAATACAAACCCGAACGCCATTCTGGGCTTTCATAGGTTTGTAAGTCACGGATAGAATAGTTTAAACGAAGTTCATTAATAGGACTGACTTCTAATCCAGTGTCGATTAGAAAGCGACTACCCCAACCGTCACTCACATAATATTCTAAAGAGGGTTGCAGCGTTAATGACACTTTGTCATTAAAAAACCTCTTACGATAGGACATTTGCGAACGGGCGTAAAGTTGGTTGTCACCCCACCCTAATCTAGAAGATGTACTGATATCCTCCGATACTGAATGTAGAAAACGAATCGCGGCACCTAAAGAACGCTCACTCGATTTGTACGCATCGGGACGAACAGATTCGTAGGGTAAATTTTTAAAATCATCTTGCTCATCGTCAGTTAAAATTAATTCGACACGATCCTTTAGATTAGGAAGTTTCGCTCTTACTTTAAATTTAACGGGAAAATTTCCCCACTCACCATCGCGTGGTTCCCAACCCATAACAACATGGCCCCAGGCTTTTGCTTTGTCGCTACCGGGCTTACCATTTGCAAAATAACCATCAACCCAGTTTGCCGTCCAATCCATAGTATCGCCGACAGTTTCCATCACCGTATTAACATCGACAAACAATACTTTTAGTCGTTTTTCTTCGAGCTCTTTTTCTAATTCGGTTATATCTTTATCTGTTTTATTTTCGACCGCCGGAGGTAGTGGTTGATTGACGCATTGAGGACTGGGAGCGTTAGTATTTTCTTTCGATTCAGTTTTTACCGACGAGACCCTATCATCACTGCCTTTGCAGATATCTTGTTGTGGACTTGAAGGCAATTCCGTAGCCATAACTTCGAATATCAAACTCACAAATATTAAAATATTGGTGATTAATTTCCCGTACATTTTGTAGGCATCCTGTTCCTCGACCGATTGCATCGTTTTAATGTGATTTAAGGGTATGAATTTGAGCACTTATGACTTTATAATAGCAGTAATTGTTTAAAAAGGGGCGTTACATGTTTGGTGGAATTAGCATTTGGCAATTACTGATCGTTTTGGTAATTGTAATTTTATTATTTGGCACTAAGAGATTGAAATCATTAGGGAGCGATCTTGGCTCTGCCGTTAAAGGATTTAAAAATTCTGTTTCTGACGAACCCGTAGTTGAAGATAAAACTGACGAAAAGAAAGATGCTGAGTTTGTTGAAACCAACAAAGAAAAAGTGAAAAAAGACTAGTGGGATTCTGGGAGCTGATTCTCATCGCGGTTGTTGGCACAATTGTGTTAGGGCCTGATCGCTTGCCAGCTGCTATGCGTAAAGTAGTGCAGTTCAAACGGCAGTTGTCACAAATGACACAGAGCTTTAGTGCGGAAGTAAACGAGCAATTACGAGTGCACGAGCTCCATGAAAACCTCAAAAAGGCTGAACAGCAAGGATTGGATAGCCTTTCCCCCGAACTACAGAAATCTGTAGATGAGCTTACCAAAGCGGCAGAAAGCGTAAACCAACCGCTTAATGTTGAGCACCAAAAAGATAAGTCTGATGACAACAGAAAAGACTGAAAAACCCCCAATCATTGAGCACTTAATAGAAATTCGACAACGGTTAATTCGTAGCGTTGTTGCCGTTCTTTTGTGTTTTGCCGTGTTGGCTGTGTTTGCAAACGAGATATATACCCAAATTGCGGCGCCTTTAATTGATGTTTTGCCTGAGGGTGCAAGTATGATTGCAACCGATGTTGCTGCACCATTTTTAACGCCATTTAAACTTGCTTTCATGTTATCCATCGTTGCGGCGTTCCCGTATTTGCTGCATCAAATGTGGGGATTTATTGCGCCGGGTTTATATAGTCACGAAAAAAAACTCGCTGCGCCTATCTTATTTTCCTCTGTTTTTCTTTTTTACAGTGGTATTGCATTTGCCTATTTTATTGTCTTTCCGCTCGCCTTTGCATTCTTTACCAGTGTAGCCCCAGAAGGTATTACGATAGCGACCGATATAAGCAGTTACTTGGATTTTATTCTTAAAATATTTATCGCATTTGGTTTCGCATTTGAAGTTCCAATCGTTGTTTTTGTCCTTTGTTGGGCTGGGATCACCGATGTAGAAACACTAAAAACAAAACGACCTTATGTTGTCGTAGGTGCCTTTATACTTGGAATGTTGCTCACTCCTCCGGATGTTATTAGCCAAACATTACTGGCAATTCCAATGTGGATGTTATTCGAGCTTGGGCTAATTATGGCGACGATTGTAAATAAAAAGCGAGAACAAGATGACAACAAGTAAAACGCAGTTTTCTATTTTCCTACTCACATTAATAGCAGTAACTTCAGTATTTTCTGCTAATGCTGCGGGTATTTCTAATAAAGACTATGCCGCATGCAACAGCATTAAAGCTGATATCAAACGACTCAATTGTTACGACAATTTGGCAGATCGTGTTTTTTCTAGCAAAGGCGAAGTAGCTCACAGCGACGAGGCAGTAAAACAAGCGCCTAAAAAGTCAGCTAACAGTAAATTTGGCCTCGAACACAAGCAATATTTGGACGAACAATCTGCAGAGCAAATTACCGCTACCGTAACTAAAGTCAAAAAAACGGCATATGGCCATTTAAAGATTTATTTAGATAATGGTCAAATTTGGAAACAGACCACAACGGACAGGCTTAAACTAAAGGCAAACGAAGTCATTGTTATAGAACGTGCAATATTGGGCTCATTCACCCTTAAAAAAGCAAATTCAAATAATCAATACAAGATAAAACGCCTAAAATAGTATTAAATAAAATGCTTGGTGGCGTCGACGTATCGTTAAAATTTGCGTTAGGTTAAAAGATAACAAAAATATTGGGATGGAAGTTATTCGGTTTAGCGTTATATTTATATTTTGCGCTGTAGACTCAACTTGGATCCATAGGGAATTCAGCTAATTTAATGAACCAAATTTAATTTATGTTCAATAACCCGATATTTGAAATTTATCAGTTATCTCCTTTAGCGTATATTTGGATGGGGCTTATCATCGGCTCCATGTTATTTAACGGCATCATCGCCATCCAAAAAAAATCAATAGTAAATGGCTTACAAAGCGGCTTTTTACTTTCTCTAATGCTGATGACTTTAAGTTTGAACCTCGATAATTCCCTGAGTTTAGGGTCTGATACCATTTCTCAAGTCATTACTATTTATGCATCCTTGGCGTTATTCGCATTTAACTTAATCTCTTTGTATTGCTACTTATCTTTAGGTCAGGACATTTCCCCCCGCATAACTTTGCTTCTCAAGCTTTCCTGTAGCTTTACCATATTAACTCCGCTTACTACTTTTATTGCGCCGCCAAGCGTATTTCTGTTGATACTAACCTTTGTCTTTTTAACGTCTCTATTAAGCTATCTTTTATTTGCTTTTGAAAATGCCAACATCCATTTTGAAACACCAAAAACACATTACATTCCACTTTCTTTACTCATTGTTTCTGTGCTTTATACGGTTATTTTTCTCGCTGCAAACCTGCAATCGAATTTAACGCCGCAAAATCTTTGGATGTTTGCCATCATTTATTATGTAGTTGAAAACTACTGGCAGCAAACAACCTCAAACGGCTCTGGTCCGGATGAAGAAACGGTTGATCAACTAAATAAAACACTAGCCGACCAAAATTTTGAGATGCAAGTTACCCTACGTGAACTGAAAGAGAAAAATCACGAATTAGAAAAACTAAATACATTAGATGCTTTATCCGGTATCCATAATCGCAGGCATTTTGATAAACGCATTTTAGCGGAACTACGCCGTTCCAGACGTGAACAACTGCCGCTATCTTTAGTTATGTTTGACATAGACCACTTTAAAAAAGTTAACGACACCTACGGGCATTTGATCGGCGATGAAGTTATTAGAAGCGTTGCGCTCACCGCCGCAGAAACCTTGCAGCGCTCAACCGACGAAGTATTCCGCTACGGTGGCGAAGAGTTTGCACTCATTTTGCCAAATACTGAAAAGCTGGGAGCATTTGCCCTTGCAGAAAAAATCAGAATAAAGATTTCTCAACTTGCGATTAATAGTGAAAAAGGCCCCATAAGTTGTAATGCAAGTTTTGGCGTAGGTTTTACCGATGCAACTCATTCGATGAGCCCAAAGGATATTATTGGTCAAGCCGATGACGCCTTATATCAGGCCAAAGAAACGGGGCGAAATCGAGTTATCATATTTAATTCAGAGGAAAATATTAATGCCACACAATGATTTAGGTGCATTTCCATTTACGCGAATGCGCAGAATGCGTAAAAATGATTTTTCACGTCGACTTATGCGTGAACACGTATTAACTACAAATGACTTAATATATCCAATGTTTATATTGGATGGGACAGACAAAAAAGAAACTATCGATTCGATGCCTGGCATAGAACGCATGACCATTGATCATCTCGTTAATGAAGCAAAAGAATTAGTTTCGTTGGGCATACCGGCCATTGCGATTTTTCCGGTAACACCGCAATCTATAAAATCAGTTATGGCTGAAGAGGCATATAATCCAGAGGGTTTGGCTCAAAAAGCGGTTCGCGCTGTCAAAGCGGCCTGCCCTGAACTAGGCGTTATTACCGACGTTGCATTAGATCCATTCACAATCCATGGCCAAGACGGCATCATCGACGACAACGGTTATGTCCTTAACGACATTACTACTGAAATTTTAGTCAAACAAGCACTGTCGCATGCTGAAGCTGGAGCGGATGTAGTTGCACCAAGCGATATGATGGATGGTCGAATAGGGGAAATAAGAGACGCATTAGAAATTGCCGGATATCACAACACCTCTATTTTGGCGTATTCGGCAAAATACGCATCTAATTATTACGGGCCCTTTAGAGACGCCGTAGGTTCTGCTGGTAATCTCAAAGGTGCAGATAAAAAGACCTATCAAATGGACCCTGCTAATTGTAATGAAGCTTTGCGTGAAGTCGCCCAAGACCTTGAAGAAGGTGCTGATATGGTTATGGTTAAACCGGGCATGCCTTATCTTGATATCGTAAAAGCCGTAAAAGACACGTACCAAGTACCAACTTATGCTTATCAAGTAAGTGGTGAATATGCCATGCACATGGCGGCAATTCAAAATGGCTGGTTGTCTGAACGAGAAACTGTGATGGAATCCTTACTAGCATTTAAACGCGCCGGCGCAGACGGGATATTAACCTACTTTGCCAAAAGAGCCGCGATTTGGTTAAACGAATAAGTTCGGCAATAAGCCTAATTCCTGATTGA
Organism: Psychrosphaera sp. 1_MG-2023; assembly: GCF_030548245.1. Lineage (NCBI taxonomy): Bacteria > Pseudomonadati > Pseudomonadota > Gammaproteobacteria > Alteromonadales > Pseudoalteromonadaceae > Psychrosphaera > Psychrosphaera sp. 1_MG-2023. The sequence goes on along the minus strand of NZ_JAUORW010000017.1, from coordinate 7,428 downwards.
TTAGCCTTCAATCAATGCACTTAAACAAAAAGGACGTGCGATTTAGGGCTTATCCTGTTTATTAAGAACAAATTAAAAACCAAAAAAAAACCGAAGTCAGAAATTTGATTTCGGTTTTTTTGTACTCATTTATGTATATGTCTTTAATCCAGAAATAATTTCCATCCTAGTTCAGCTTGTGAACCCGCTTCTTGGTTCAGTTCTGCTTTACTTAGTGGATTGTTATCCAACCAGTTTTTAGGCAATTTGAGCGCGATATCTTCATTGGTTACAACAATTTCAACTGCAGGTAAAACTTCGTCTGCTCGTCTGAGCGCCAAAATAACCGCTAACCTCAATATACGAGCTAAACGACATGCAAGTAACACTGACGTTGAACTTTGCTTATAAAGCGAGTCTTTATCTATGTCTTCCCTGTGGTTTAACACCAAAGAAGTGAGTAATTTTTTCTGCGCTTCGGTAAAGCCTGGTAAATTGGTGTTTGCCAGTATGTAACTTGAGTGCAGTTGTTGACCTTTATAGGCGACTTGTAATCCCACTTCATGGACCATAGCTGCTGCTCGCAATATGTCTAGCGCTTCGAATTGTTGCAGATCCCAACTGGGTTCGGTTTGTTTAGCCAAATTTATCGACAACTCTGCAACTCGTTTAGCATGCTCTTTATCGACATGATAACGTGTCATGACACTTTCGATTGTCCTATTGCGAACATTCATTTTTGTCAGTTCAGGTAACATCGAATACAATTGACCTTCGCGCAACGCCCCACCGGCCAGTGTCATCCCGGTCAAGTTCAGTTGTCTAAAGATTGCGATCAATATCGATACACCACTTGGAAATACCATGCGACGGTCTTTAACTAAACCGGGGATCGTCAGATTATCAATAATTCCGTAGGTGATAGACTGCTGCATGATAGCCACAAGCCTTTCCAGCGTAATGATTTCGTCGTGCCCCTGATGGATTAGAATTTCTTGAATGGCTTGCACCGTACCCGACGCGCCAACTTCTTCGTTCCAGTTAAAATCTTTATAGAGGTCGCGAATCGTCGAAATTTCTAACTCAGCCGCTGCAATAGCATTAGTGTAATTCGTTTCTGAAAGGTAACCACCCGGGAAGTAACGCTCTAAATAGGTGACACACCCGACATTCAAACTTTTACATATTACAGGAGTATCTCCATCGCCTGCGATTAACTCAGTGCTAGCACCACCAATATCAATAACCAAACGGCGTATTTTTCGACTTGATGTGTAAGCAACACCTTTGTAAATAATTTGCGCTTCGCGTTCACCAGATATAATTTCTATTGGCAAACCTAAAATTTGTTCGGCTTTATCTAAAAAAACAGAAACATTTGTAGCGAGTCTAAGTGTAGCAGTTCCGGCAATGCGGATATTATTAATGGGGATATCTTGAAGTCGCTCAGCAAAAAGGTCGAGACATTCCCAACCTCTTAGCATTGCTTCGTCAGACAAAATGAGATTTTCGTCTAGACCAGAGGCTAGGCGAACTTTACGTTTCACCCGGCCAATAATCTGAACACTACCAGCAACCACCTGAGCTATCATCATATGAAAGCTATTTGACCCTAAGTCAATTACGGCATAACTACTGTTTTTTTCCATTTACATCTGACCTTACCAATTAACTCCGGCGTCTTTGATGATGACGTCGTTTCTGATAACGAGGTTTTTGGACATCGTCCAACAACGCAGATTCGTCATAATGCGAAACAGGTATCGCATGGCCAGTATATTCTTCAATAGCTGGTAGATTATAAACATATGATTCACATGCAAAACTAATTGCATGCCCGCTAGCACCCGCTCGGCCGGTACGACCAATACGATGCACGTAATCTTCACGGTCATCTGGTAAATCAAAGTTATAAACGTGTGTTACCGCAGGGATATGAAGTCCACGAGCGGCTACGTCAGTAGCAACGAGGAAATCTAAATCACCTTTTGCAAACGCATCTAAAATACTTAAGCGTTTACGCTGATTCACATCACCCGTTAGTAGACCTACACGGTGTTTATCCGCTTTCATCCAGTTATATATTTTTTCACAAACGTGTTTAGTATTGGCAAAAATAATTGCTTTATCTGGCCAATCGTCTTCGATTAGTGAAAGTAACAATAAAAATTTCTGGTCAGATTGAGGATAAAATAACTCTTCTACTATGCGGTGGCCTGTCATTTGTTCAGGCTCAGTTTGAACATGAGTTGGTTCATTCATGTGTTCAAAAGCAAGTTCTTTTACTTTAAAGCTCATTGTCGCAGAAAATATTAGGTTTAGACGTTGGTCACTAGGTGGCATTTTATTAAATAAATAACGGATGTCTTTAATAAAGCCTAAATCAAACATTCTGTCTGCTTCATCTAGTACCACGGCTTGAATATTTTCAAGCGAATATACGTCTTGTTTTAAGTAATCAATTACACGTCCAGTCGTGCCAATTACTACATCAACTCCTGATTGTAAAAGTTGGCGTTGAGATTCATAACCTTCGCCCCCATAAACAAGTCCAAGAGATAACCCAGTTGTCTCAGCGAATACCACAGCGTCTTTATGAATTTGTATTGCTAATTCGCGAGTAGGTGCCAAAATAATAGCTTTCGGCTGGCCAGGTTTAGTGTCAGACTTGAGAAGACGGTTAAATGTAGCGGTTAAAAACGCTATCGTTTTACCCGTACCAGTTTGTGCTTGCCCTGCTATATCGGAACCTTTTTCGATAAGCGGCATACACATAGCCTGGATAGGCGTACAATTCTCGAAGCCAAGTTTAGAAAGGGCTTTTAGTACATTTTCATGTACATCAAAGTCGGTAAATTTTGTTTCAGTTAAATGTGTCTTAGTCATAGCTGATAAGCATAACCTTAACACTTGCAATAAGAAACATATTATTCAAAATAGACGTATAAATTTTATATAATTTCGGAGTTTAAAATGAGCGATAAAATAGTTGCAGTAACCGATGACAGCTTTGACTCTGTCGTAAACGGCGACAAACCTGTATTAGTAGATTTTTGGGCAGAATGGTGCGGGCCTTGTAAGATGATTGCTCCGATTTTGAACGAAGTAGCTGAAGAAATGGACAGCGTTACAATTGCAAAATTGAACATTGACCAAAACCCTAACACGCCACCTAAATTTGGCGTTCGTGGTATTCCAACACTATTGTTGTTTAAAAATGGTGAAGTTGCAGCTACTAAAGTTGGCGCACTAAGCAAAACGCAATTAGTCGAGTTTTTAAACGACAACGTTTAACATTTACTTGTTTAATGCAGTTAGAAAAGAGTCGATTAATTCGACTCTTTTTTTGTCTTCATATTTTTCTGCTGTACCACCCCCCCAAATAGGGCCTGGCCAGGCAACGTCATTTTCTGTTCTCGCAACCACATGCCAATGCAGTTGACGAACAATGTTCCCAAGATTAGCGACATTTATTTTATCAGCAGAAACTACGGTCCTAAGTGCAGCTGACACTTTAGAACTTTCATCAATTAGTACGTGCTGTTGAGAAACGCTCAACGCATCAACTTCTTCAACCCCCTCAACCTCGGGGATTAAAATAAACCAGGGAAAGCGAGCATCGTTTTGCAATCGAACTTGGCAAAGTTCGAGTTTAGTGACAAAAATAGAGTCTTCTTCGAATCGATGATTTAGTTTAAACATAGTGTAGTTAACTTCTTATATGAGTATTGAAGGCAGACATTTGGCCCTAAAGCAAAAAGGAGCCTGGCAAAAAGACAGTTATTGAATTACTCGGTCTCTTCCCATGCCTTTTGCTTCATAAAGGTTACTATCAGCGCGACGGATCATGTCTTGGACGTTTTTATCGGTGTCAGGATCATATTGAGCGACACCCATACTAAACAAAACCGTAAGAGGCTTTTCAACACCGTTGATGCTTATTTTCTCTAAGTTAGCTTTTAGTCTGTTAAATATCTGGGTGACTTCGTTTTTATCTGTATCACCCAACACTAATAACCACTCTTCTCCACCATAACGTCCATATCGGTCTTGCTTTCTTAGCGCAGATGCACAGGCATTAGAGAAAGATTTTAAAACTTCGTCGCCAACGTCATGGCCATATTGGTCGTTAAAGGTTTTGAAGTGATCTAAGTCAACTAAAGCAATGGTAAAGTTCATATTTGTTTGTCGTGCTTCAGAGAAACGTTCTTTTGCATATTGTAGAACCGCACGTCGATTAGGGGCGTTAGTTAAATGATCACGTAAGGCCATTTTCTGAAACCGAGTCCGGTGTAGAGTTTGTCGATATAACAAGAAGCCAATAACAACCACTATTAAAATCGCCATAACTGCCACTAAGATTAAAAAGAAAAGCCGACTATTTTGTTGCTCTAACCTAAGTTTTTTTACTTCATTGTCTTTGAGTAGTAATAAGTTTTCAGATTCCTTAATTTTACTATCAAACTCAACCATTAGCTTCTCTACGTCCTGTTCTTGAACCCGGTCAAAGTTTTTTAGTAGTCGCTGGCTATAATCCAATTGTGTTTCAAAGGCGCGTTTATAGTCCATCATTAGTTCGTGATATCGCGCAGAGATTAACAGGAACTTACTTGGGTAACCCGGTTGCCCATATTTGGCGTAATCTATTTGAAGCTTATTAAATAACTTACCGGCAGCAATTTTATCTTTGCTTCCGATATACGACTCTAGCAGGCCAACCTTCATACGGAATGAAGTGACTTCATCGTCAAAATATTTGAAAATAGCTATGGATTCTTTGTAAAGATTTGCCGCATTAACAAATTGTGATTGCTTAATAAAAATCCGTGCTAGTGCCGATTTCGAATACGCCAAATTTAACTTGTCATCGATGTCTAGGCTAATTTCAATTGAAGCACTAAACTGCGACTTTGCTTCCTCTAGAAGCCCCATGTCTACGTAGGTAAACCCTAAATTATAATGCGCTAACGATGCTGCATGGCGGTAACCAAGCTTGCTGTATATAGCGAGGGCTTTTTTCAAATAATTAACCGCTAAATTTTTATCGCCTTGCTCGCCATAAACCAATGATAAGGAATTAAAAACGTCAGCCAAGCCCGATTCTTCATTAAGTCTAAAATATATCTCATAGGCCTTATTATAAAATTCTATCGCTTTGTCCATTCCAGTATCTAGATAATAACTATAACCTACTTCAAGGTAAGATCTAGCAACAAGCTCATTTTGTGAAGCTCTCTTAATTTTAGAAATAATTTTTTGAGTTAACTGCTTAGACTTGTCAAACTCTGCTGCATTGTCTAATAAAGCAAGGCGGAGCAAGTCTGCTCTAAGGTTAAAGGTTGGATCATCTAGCGATTCAATTCTGTTACTGTAGGTATCAAGTAATTCTTGCGCCTCTTGATACCTTTCTAGTTTTTTAAGAATCTCAGCTTGTATTAATACGGCTTTTACTATCGATTGTTTATCAGCATGTAGTTGGGCTGAAGACAACAGATCTTTTGATTTATCAAGGGCGACACCGAGTACAGCGATCTTGCTGATTTTCAAATTATCGAGTTCCGAAATTAGTTTATCTTTTGAATACGTATCAGCCGTCGCGCCGCAACTGGCAAATAGCAAAACTGCAATAATCCAACTCAGCTTTAAAAAATGAAACATCTATCCCTTACATCTTCCAAAATTTTCGGTCTCTCTCATTTTAGAGCCAAAAAACCTAGTTCGCCATAAATGAAATTTAAACTCTTACACGTAAGAAGTCGGCAAAAATACTTCTACCTGTAATTCAAGATGCTCAATTTACCAACTTTCTGGTAAGACGCAACTATCTAATATAATAAGCAATAAGAGTATTTTTAGTACTATTGTAAATCTTTGGAATAATGTCGAATTTATTGAGTTAATAATCACGGCAAACTAATCGCACTTTTACTACCGCACTAATCTTAGTCCGTTAATTCAATTTTGCATAAAAAGACAAAATACTTTATTCGTTTGAACAGCTTAATAATTCTGACTAACAAACCCTAATTAACAAAGGCGGTGTCTTCTACTTGTGCTAAAAAAGTGCCTAAATTTCTTAACTAACGTTTAACGTAAAACACCAATACTTAAACCTCAGCTTTTTATAATCATAGCTTTTGTTTACAAAGCTTTGTAAATATTAGCTTTGTAAACAAAAGCCTAGTAAACATTAACTACGAAAAACCACCTACTGATTCTAGTCCTTACCTATACAAATCATGTTAAACACAGTCTACTCGAATACCATTGAAAAAATTTAATGACGGCATAGCAAATCTCGTGCATATATTTATGCATAAAAACCCCATAAATCACCACCATTTAAAAGACAAAAGAAACAGCTTTTTTCAAAACAACACTGTAATTTTGCTGAAACACGTCATTCCATTGCTTGTAATATGAGTCGAGCCTTAGCGATATTTGGAACCTCCAACTGAGTGCAGAGGAATAGCATGTTTCACCTTGCAGGCAGCTCATAAGCTCAGAACAAAAAATGTCATTCCAAAAGAGCCACAGCGATATTTGGAACCTCCAACCGAGTGCAGAGGAAGTTCATAGTTCGCTTTAAATTAGCTCACAGGTTCAGAACAAAAACGTCCTCTGCATATTGAAGGAGATCTCAAATATCGCTTCGCGATTTTGAGATGACGAGTTTTTCTGGCAGTAAACGTCATTCCATAGCTTGCAATATGAGTCGAGCCTTAGCGATATTTGGAACCTCCAACCGTGTGCAGAGAAATAGCATGTTTCACCTTGCAGGCAGCTCATAAGTTCGGAATAAAAAACGTCATTCCAAAAGAGCCACAGCGATATTTGAAACCTCCAACCGAGTGCTGAGGAATAGCATGTTTCACCTTGCAGGCAGCTCATAAGTTCAGAATAAAAAACGTCATTCCAAAAGAGCCTTAGCGATATTTGGAACCTCCAACCGAGTGCAGAGGAAGTTCTAAATTCGCTTTAAATTGGCTCATAAGCTCAGAACAAAAAACTTCATTCCAAAAGAGCCACAGCGATATTTGGAACCTCCAACCGAGTGCAGAGGAATAGTATGTTTCACCTTGCAGGCAGCTCAAAAGTTCAGAACAAAAAACGTCATTCCAAAAGAGCCACAGCGATATTTGGAACCTCCAACCGAGTGCTGAGGAAGTTCATAATTCGTTTTAAATTAGCTCACAGGTTCAGAACAAAAACGTCCTCTGCATATTGAAGGAGATCTAAAATATCGCTTCGCGATTTTGAGATGACGAGCTTTTCTGGCAGTAAACGTCATTCCATAGCTTGTAATATGAGTCGAGCTTTAGCGATATTTGGAACCTCCAACCGAGTGCAGAGGAATAGCATGTTTCACCTTATACCATTTTGGTTAAATATCTGATCTAATATGGCTAGGTTCATCATAGTGGAATATTCGAAAATTGGCTCATACAT